>JAKQXK010000471.1 GCA_029561505.1 Spirochaetota bacterium
CGAGGTTGGCCGCAGCGGCGTCGGGTCGTCGACCATAGAATGCCTGCCAATATTGTGAGAGCGCCTGCAGCTCGGCGGGGTCACGCTTCGCCATTGCCGGCAGAAGCAGCTTATGAGGCTCAAGCAGAGCCGCGAGAGAACTGTGCACAATCTTCTTGTCGCAGAGCATGGCGACGTCATAGACGCTGGCGACCCAGAGCGCGTCGCCCGACCGGGCATGCTTCCACAGTTCTTGCTGTTCTTTTATCTCGAGCATAGCCACTTCGGGCACAACCCAGATAGCGCCCTGCTCGTGTTCAACGCGGGTAAATGGTGCACTGTCGAGGTCGGGCAAACGCCCCGCGCGCAACTGGCACAGAGACTGCAGCATGAAGCGCTTGCCAGAACCCGGCTGGCCGTTCAATAGCAGAACAGCGGGTGGCAAAATCAAGAGTTCATTGAGAGCAGAAAACAATCCGACCGAGCCCGGCATGAACGGGAAAAATGTCGGCCGCAGGTCAAAGCCGACCTTTTCAAGGTGCAGCAACAGCTCCCAGGCGCCCGACGCATCTGGTGAAACAGGCGCCGCCGAATGGATTGAAAGCAGCAATCCGCAGCCAGAGCTCCATGAAAAAACCTCTGGCAAGGTGGCCTCTCGCACGAGCGCCACGCCAGCCTTGCCGACCGAAGCAACCTGCTGTCGGCCATCAATTTCTACGCATACCTCAAACGGCGACGCTGACGCACCAAAGTGCGCGCGCCACAACCCCCAAAGGCCACGAGACTGGTACTCCGACCAGATTTCCATCCCTCATGCAGCTTAATTTTAATCGCACGTCAATCACTATCTGCTCAACCGGCACAGGTGTCGGATATCCGACACCGCTACCAGTTGCTACAGCACTGTAGCCATACGAAAGCGCGCCGACCAACGAGCGCCACAATAGCTAGAAATGTCGGACATCCGACAAAAAGAAACAGCCAATACCGCCACGAATGCGCTTGACGCATGGAGTAAACGCGCCCACATGCGCAGAGTGGGCGCAGACGTAATCGCAATTGCCAACCAAAAAGGTGGCGAAGGAAAGACCACAACCTCGATCAATTTAGCGCATGGCCTGTCGCTTGCGGGCAAACGGACACTGCTTGTTGACATGGACCCGCAAGGCAATAGCTCGGGTATATTCACAGACATCGACAGCCTGACAAAAACAGTAGCCGACCTCTTTACAAAGAAGCACACAGCGCAAGAAATTATTGTCCCGACGCGCTACGAAAAGCTCGACATTTTGCCCGCAAAGATCAGCCTCGCAGAGGTAGAACTCAGCACACTGAACGTCGATGCGCCATACGTCATGAGAGATGCACTCGAAAGCGTCAAAGACCGCTACGATGCGGTGGTCATAGATTGCCCTCCGAGTCTGTCAATTTTCACTATCAATGCACTCGGCTCAGCAGGCTTTGTTGTGATTCCGCTGCAGGCAGAAAAATTCAGCATAGATGGCATCAAGGGTTTGCAGGGCACAATTGAAGGTATTAAGCGGCGCATAAATCCAGAATTGAAGATCCTGGGCGCGCTCATTACCCAGCTAAAAAGCAATACGGTTCTGACGAAAACCATCTTGCCCGTCATACAGAATTATTTCCCGGTATTTAACACCTCAATTTCAACCGGAGTCGCAGTAGGGGAGAGCCACCTGTCGCGCCGCTCGCTGCTCGATTATAACTCAGGCGTCAAGCAAGCGAAAGAATACATGGCGTTTGTGAAAGAAGTTCTTGATGGCATCAAAAAGTAAAAAGCTCGGCTTTGCAGCCGATATTTTTGAGCAAGACATTGAAGGCATTATACGCAAGATTCGCCTTGGCGACATACAACCTTCTGCCGAGCAGCCCCGAACGCGGTTCGACGACTCTATCAACGCACTGGCCGACTCGATCAAAACCGAGGGCTTGCTGCAGCCGATTGTCGTAACTAAAGAAGGAACACACTATAAGATTATCGCTGGCGAGCGGCGCTACCGCGCAGCGCAGCTAATAGGCCTCGAAGAGATTGAATGCCGAATTCTGCGCAAAAACACCAAAGACACCTATCGCCTTGCGGTCATAGAGAACCTACAGCGCGAAAACCTCGACGCGATTGATGAGTCGCGAGCCTTTCGCAAGTTGAAGGTCGAATATGGCCACACTGACGCCGAGCTCGCCAAAATTGTTGGCAAATCTCGAAATTATGTGAGCGAAATACTTTCAGTCGCAGAAATTCCCGGTACCTGGATCGACAGGGCGAAACAGGCGGGCATCGAGTCAAAAAACTTGTTTATCCAGTTTGCCCAGGCGGTAAAATCGGGCTCGGCCGAACAGTTTATCACGCGCTTTTCAAACGGAGAAATAACGACCGTCGCATCGGCAAAACAGTTCAACAAGGGCGCAAAACCAGGCGCGTCGCCGCGCACGCCTACGACCACCACTGCGCCAGATGTTACCTGTCGCACCGAGCAAGCCGGCCGCACTGCAAAATTTACCCTATCGGTTCAGGCGAACCAGGCGCTTTCGCCAGAAAAGCTCAAGTCGCTTGAAGCCTCACTCATCGAAACAGCGAAACGCCTGCTCAAATAGCTGTCAGCTTACGCCCAATGCCGGCGTGAAAAGGGTTGACAAGCAAGGATTATGTCACATCGTTGCGATGAAGACTAGGGCTTGTTGGATTTCTGCGCAAAAAAAATAAAATAGCGCCAATCCCGCGTTTTCAACTGACAACTTTTGGTTATGGGCAAAAAAAAGGGCATGTTGCCATGCCCGAAATTCCAAAGGGAACTTGTTGGATGATGAGACATAATCATGCGCCAACAAGTTGTCAAGCAAATTTTGATTATTTTCGGTCAGGCGAGGGGAGATGGACGCAAACAACATGTATCTTGCGATTATGTCCGATATTTTGGACAGCGGCACTTGGGCGCAGCTAGGCCCGGCGGCAAAGGCGCTGTACCCTGTGCTGTGCAAATTCAGCAGCCACACATTCAAACCTGTCTGGCCGGGCACCGATGAGCTGCTGCGATTAACAGGCTTTAAGACCAAGAAGTCGCTACAAGAAGCGAAACGAGAACTCATTCAAACAGGGCTCATTCACGTCGTGCCAGGCACGGGAAGAACTCCATCGCATTACTATTTCCGCTTCGACTATCGCGGCAGCCGGGTGGATATCGAGGCACACCGGGCACAGGCGGTACTCCGCAGAGGGATATCGGAGTCACCCTCTGCGGATTACCATAGCGCCCCTCAGCAGGGAGCGGGAGTATCCCCAAACCATATCAATATCCATATTAATAAACTGACCCAAACTACAAACAACAACAATCCTGATTTGTCGTCGTTGCTCAATGAATTTTTTGGTTCGCAGCAAAAGCGCGGGGACTACAAAGAGCGCCTTGTACAAGAAATGCTTGAGAAATATGGCTCGCTCGAAGTGGGTGAAGCCGTGCGCATCGCGATCAGCCGGGGTAAAGACGGTGACATCCGTTTTCTCGAGGGCATATTGAAAAACCGCGACGCCAAGAAACCGGCTGCCTCGCAGGGTGCTGAAGGGGATTTCTCATTTAACGCGCTGCCGCCTACGCTCAAAATTTGGCAAGACCATCTAGAGCCGATGGGGCGCTTTGGCAGTACCTGGTACTTTAAGGCGCTGTCTGAGGTTTCGGCAACATTCGTCGAAGAGCAATTTAAGCGAGCGGGGTTTCAAATCAAGATATTGAAAGGTTCGTCTGCGACGGCTGCTGATGAGGGTTATGCTGCCGCAAATTAATCCATTGAGGGCAATAAATTGATTGAAACACTATTCCGGCTTTCATCATGGGGCAGATTAATGCGGCCGAAAAGGCAGCAATCTAAAGAGGGGTCATTATGCCATTGATGTTATATACTGTTGTGTTTTTCTTTTTGCTTTGCTTGTTTGGCCTGTTCTGGTATTTGCAGAGC
>JAKQXK010000478.1 GCA_029561505.1 Spirochaetota bacterium
CCCACGCGGACGTCCTTCGAGCGCCTGCTCGACGTGTTCTGGCGGCACATCGATCCGACGGACCCCTCGGGTCAGTTCGCGGATCGCGGGCCCCATTACCGGAGCGTCATTTTCTACCACGACGCGGAACAGCGGCTCGCCGCGGAACGGTCCCGGACGGCCCTGGCCCAATCCGGGCGTTTCTCCCGGCCGATTGCCACGGAGATCCTCGCCTTCACCCGCTTCTACGAGGCGGAAGCCTACCATCAGGACTACTTACAGAAAGATCCAAACGGCTATACGTGCCATCGCGTATATTTTAATAGCTATATTTAGTGAAGAGCCTTGATTTCAGGGATAGCTTCGCTATCCCTGAAATCAAGGCGTATTCTTCATGAGCAAAACATTCTACGAATTGGGTCTTTCCCCTGCACTGGTGCAGGCAGTGACCGATATGGGCTTTCGCGAAGCCTCGCCCATTCAAGAGAAAGCTATACCGATTTTGCTCGAGGGCCATGACCTCATTGGCCAGGCGCAGACGGGCACCGGCAAAACCGCTGCGTTTGCGATTCCCGTGATTGAAAAAGTCACGACCGCGAAAGAGCTGCAGGCGATGATACTCTGCCCGACGCGAGAGCTGGCGATGCAGGTTTCTGCCGAAGTGAAAAAGCTTCTTAAATATAAGAAGGATATCTCAGTTGCCACAGTCTACGGCGGTCAGCAAATCGGCACGCAGTTTCGCGACTTGAAACTTAAACCTCAAATCGTCGTGGGCACCCCCGGCCGCGTCATGGACCACATGCGCCGTAAGACGATCAAGATGAACACGGTGAAGTTTTTTGTGCTCGATGAGGCAGACGAAATGCTCGCGCAAGGCTTTCGTGAAGATATCGAACAAATTCTGAGCGAAGCACCCGGAGGTGCGAGGTCTGCGCGCGGCACGACGCCGCTCGAAGCGCAGACCGATGCGCCGAAAGACCGGCAAACGGTGCTCTTTTCGGCGACCATGTCGAAAGATATTCTCGCCATAACCTCGCAGTTTCTGAATAACCCGCAGCGCGCCGATGTGCTGGCCGGGCAGAGCAACAAGCCCAAAATCGAACAGTTTTTCTTGCTCGTACCCGAAAAGAACCGTGTCGAAGCCACTATTCGCCTCATGGATTTTTATGAATTCAAATCGGCCCTGATTTTCAGTAACATGCGCTCGCAGGTTGATTCGCTGACACAGCAGTTCAACGAACGCGGCATGACCGCAGAAGGCATTCACGGCGACTTAAACCAGAACCAGCGTGACAAGGTGATGGGCAAGCTGCGCAGCGGGCAGGCTCGCCTCTTGGTAGCAACCGACGTTGCCGGCCGCGGTATCGATATCAGCCACATCGAAGCGGTCTTCAACTTCGACCTGCCGCGCGACGTCGAAGACTACATTCACCGCATCGGTCGTACGGGCCGTGCCGGCAAGAGCGGCCGCAGCTTTTCGTTTGTGCGCCCGACCGAGCTGAATAAGCTCAAGCGCCTTGAAAAACTGCACAGCATTCGTATTTTACCACACGACGTGCCTGGCGCAGAGGCGCTGCAAAAGAAGAAAGTCTCTGCATTGCTCGAAGGGATTGCCGAAATCACCAAAAAAGCCAAACTCACGCAATATCTCGAATACGTTCACGAACTGGCGTCAGATGATAATTCAGTTGAAGAAGTTGCTGCGGCGGCGATCAAGATGCTGTTCGAAAAAGACGCCAAGGCGTACG
>JAKQXK010000642.1 GCA_029561505.1 Spirochaetota bacterium
AAGAGGTCGCCGCGGTCACCCGGGTTCTTGCGCCGATCGCCGATGATACCATAGACGATCTTGTCGAGTTTTGCCTGCGCTTCCCTCAGCCGCAGCGTCGC
Source organism: Spirochaetota bacterium (assembly GCA_029561505.1). Classification (GTDB taxonomy): domain Bacteria; phylum Spirochaetota; class Leptospiria; order Turneriellales; family Turneriellaceae; genus Turneriella. Next base: position 102 of record JAKQXK010000642.1, read on the forward strand.
GGGTAGAGGCAGCATGTTCAGAATCTCGGTGAACGGATTCAGAATTCTATCCATGTTGTTCAGAATCACTTCGAGAGCTTCGGCAACAGTGTCTGCTTCGGCTGAAACGTCGGCGTCAAAAAGTGTCTTGTTCACTATCGCGAGAGTCAGCCGCATCATGAGCTGGTTGGCATCGACTTGAACGCCAACTGGGTATGCGCCGACATGTCGTTCTGATATCCTCACTATTTCTTCTGCATATTTCATCAGCCTGCCGCGCGCGAATGCGGGTGAAGAAAGGCGGCGCTGGCGTTTGTGAAAGTCGCCTTCGCTCGTGAGCAAACCGTCGCCGAGCAGTGCTTTCGCAAGTTGCAGGCCGCGGCTTTTGCGAAAATTTTTTGGTTGTTCGATCAGAACTTCGTGAATGAGGTCGGGGTGCGAGAAAAGGCGAGCTTCCCGGCCGAAGACAGAAAAGCGCGCTACATCACCGTATTTGGCGGCAAGCTGAGCAAAAAATTCAGGTGGATTTTCCCTGAGGCTAAGTATGCTGCCGACAAAAGGCAGCTCGACCGGTCCCTGTGCGTGAGGCATACCGGGACAAACCGAATGCCCGGCACGGTGTCAATGAATCGGCGCGGGGTCATGGTGCCAGTTTTTTATCGGCGCAGCCGTGCGTGTTGGTGCAAAAAGATTTACCTGACAATCGCTGCGCCTTTGTTGCCGAACGCGAATGTTTTTCTCTCGCTCTCATCTACGCGCTGCGCCGCGCGCGCTGGTTTCTCAGCTGCCGTTCGCCCTGGGGTTTGTTCTCTTATACGTTGCAGCCGCGATATTCGTGCTGCGTTACTTCACCTATAACGGAGTTGTCGCCATTTTCTGGCCCCCCACGGGCCTTGCGCTCGCCGCAGTGCTGGTGAAGGGCAGGGGCTGTCTCGCTCTCGTGCTCATCGCCGCTTTTGTGGCGAACACGATCGCCGGCATAGCGCCGGGCACGGCCGTCGTCTTCACTCTCGCCAACACTTTGCAGGCCTGGCTCGGCTACGAAGCGCTGAACTTTCGCAGCAGCAGCGCGCACACGCTCGGCCATGCAAATGAATATTTTCGTATAGTTGTGCGTTCTGTGATTCTGGCCCCCGTACCGAGCGCGATGATTGGCGCCACCACGTTGCATTTTGCCGGCCTTACTCAGCAGAATTGGTTAACAAATTTTCAGCACTGGTGGATGGGCGACTCACTCGGGGTTTTGGTGCTGACGCCCCTGTTGCTCGTCTGGCGGCGGGTACCTGAAAGCTGGTACGCCTCGCGCCAATGGGTCGAAGGTATGCTGGGGCTCGTTCTCTCTGTTTTAGCGGGCCAGATTGTGTTTGCGGGCTGGTTTGCAGACGTGTTTCGCGACTATTCGCACGGGTTTGTGCTGTTTGTTTTTGTATCCTGGGCGGCGGTGCGTTTTGGCAGGCATGCCACGGCAGTCATCATCGGTATTCTGGTGTTGCAGATTCTCTATGGCGTGCTGAACCACAGCGGCTATTTCTATCGCAGCACTACGGGTATGCCGCTCACCAGCATCTGGCTCTATATTTTCATTCTCGCATTTGTAGGCATGGCTCTGGCAATTTTCGTACACGAACGAAAAAATTCATTGTGTGAGCTGACGCGCGCGCGTGAATACCTTGAGCAGGTTACCGAAATCGCGCGCGTCGGTGGCTGGCAGATGGATGTCGTGACAGGCGCGATGCAGTTCTCGCGCGAAGCCTTGCGCATCGCCGAGATGCCGCTCGACCGGCAGCCAACTATGCAAGAGGCCTTCGATGCTCTCGAGCCCCAATACCGTGAGGCGCACGTTCAGCGGGTTCAGGCCGCGATCGAACAGGGAACCCCCTGGGACACCGAATTCGGCATGGTGACGCCTTCAGGGCGAAAGTTGTGGGTGCGATCTCAGGGAGCCGCAGTCATAGAAAACGGAAAGACCGTCAGGCTCTTCGGTACGGTGCACGATCTCACCGACCGGCGCGAAAAAGAACTCGCTCTCAAAAAAAGCGATCTCGAATTCAGGCGCCTTGTCGAGACTGCCGAAGAGGGCATCTGGACAATCGACGCGGCTGGCAATACCACGTTTGTCAACGAACGCATGGCCGATATTCTTGGCTATTCACCCGGCGAAATGCTCGGCAAACCCTTTACCGCGTTCATGAGCGCTGAGCGCCGCGGGCCGGCGTTGCAGCTTCTGCAGCGCAGAAATGAAGGCATACAAGAGGTGCACGAATTCTGTCTTCAAGACAAGGGCGGTCGCGAAGTCTGGACCCTCGCCAGCACCAACCCGATTCGCAGCGAAGACGGCGAAGTCATCGGCGCTTTGGCGATGATCACCGATGTTACAGCGCGCAAACGCGTCGAACGCGAATTGCAGCTCAGCGAAGAGCGCTATCGTCACCTCGTCGAGAGCGCCTCTGACGGCATTATCGTGCACGTCGGCGGCTTCATTGCCTTCGCGAACGATGCGGCCTTGCGTATGGTCGGTGCCACAAGCGACAGGGAAATTATCGGACGCAATGCACTCGATTTCGTCGCGCCCGATTTCAGGCAAATGGTGATCGAACGCATGAAAATCGTGAATACGCCCGGGGGCAGAGCGCCCGCGGTCGAAGAGAAGTTCGTGCGTCTCGACGGCAGCACGCTTGATGTTGAGGTCTCGGCGACGGGCACACGGTTTAATGACGCGAATGCGACAATGGTTGTCATTCGTGATATCTCTGAGCGCAAGAATGCCGAAGAACAGATTCGCTATCTCGGTCAGCACGATCTTTTGACTGGTTTGCCAAACCGCGCGCTATTTGCCGACCGGCTGACGCAGTCTATCTCGTTTGCGGCCGCGCACAAAAAGAGTTTCGCGCTGCTTTTTCTTGATCTGGATCATTTCAAAAAAATCAACGATTCGCACGGCCACCAGGTCGGAGACCGATTCTTGCGCCAGGTGTCTGGGCGGCTGCTCGAATGTGTCGGCCCGCTCGATACCGCCTCGCGGCAGGGTGGCGATGAATTCAGCATCATTATCGCAGAGCTTGAGCACGCTGATGAAGCCGCATTTATGGCACGCAAGATCTGCGAAGCGCTGTCGTCGCCTTTTCAGGTTGATACACTGCGCCTCAATGCCTCGGTCAGCGTTGGCATCGCGATGTACCCCAAAGACGGCACGCACGCAGAAGAGCTGCTGCGTAATGCCGACATTGCCATGTACCATGCCAAAGGCAGCGGACGCAACCAGTTTCAGTTCTTCTCAGAAGAACTCAACAGAACAACGCACGAGCGGCTTGAAATCGAGGCCGCGATCACCGGCGCGCTTGAGAAAAACGAGTTCGAAGTATATTATCAGCCACAGTTGAACCTCGCGTCGGGCCAGATTGAATCATGCGAGGCTCTTATACGCTGGAACCACGCGACCAAAGGGCTGATGGGCCCGGGCGAGTTCATTTCGGTGGCCGAAGAATCTGGCCATATCGATGCGATTGGTCGCTGGGTGCTGCGCCGTGTTGCCGCAGATTTTGCAGAATTTGCCCGAGCCGGTTACCCACAGATGCGCTTGTCTGTGAACGTGAGCGCTCCGCAAATGCGCGTTCATGATTTTGCGGCATATATTTCGGGCATTATCACCGAACACAAGATTTCAGTCGGGCGGCTTGAACTCGAAGTGACCGAAAGCATATTGATGAGCGACACCGAACAGGCAATTAAAACTATCAGCAATCTCACTGCGCAGGGCGTGAGATTCTCTATCGATGATTTCGGCACGGGTTATTCTTCGCTGAGCTATCTCAGATCTCTGAAGATTCACCATTTAAAAATTGACCGGTCTTTCGTCGCAGACGTGATCAGCGACCCCGACGACGCGACCATCGTGCGCGCGATTATCAGTCTTGCGCACAGCCTGCGCTTAACGGCTATCGCCGAGGGTGTCGAAACAGAAGAACAGCTGCGCTTTCTGCGCGAGCACGGCTGCGACATGGTGCAGGGTTTCTTGCTCGCCCGTCCGATGCCCCTCGCCGAATGCCTTGCCTTTGCAAAATCTTATAAGCCGTCGACCTGACACCGCTCAGGTTTCTTCGGGATATGCCTCGATGCCGTGCTCGATAATGTCTAGGCCTTCAATCTCTTCTGATTCAGGCACGCGCAGGCCAATAAACGGTACATGCTTCATAAACATAAAGACCATGAAAGAAATCGGGAATGCCCAGAGAAAGGCCACCCCGACCCCGAGAGCCTGAATGCCGAGCTGCGCAGAGTCGCCGCCGTAGAAGAGGCCCGCCGGCCCTGCGCCAAATTTTGGGTTCGCAAAAAAGCCGATCGCCAGAGTGCCCCAGGCGCCGCAAAAACCATGCACAGATACCGCACCTACGGGGTCGTCAATCTTGAGCCAGTCGAGCAGCAGAACGCAATACACAACGAGTACACCCGCCACGGCGCCAATTGCCACGGCGCCTTTTGCATCGACATTATTGCAACCGGCCGTAATGGCAACGAGGCCGCCTAAAATTCCGTTCACGACCATGCTCACATCGGGGCGCTTAAACAGCAACCACGAGGTGATGATCGCCGTCATGCCACCAGCGCAGGCCGCGAGGTTAGTCGTGATGGCGATAATCGCGAAGTTACCGTCTTTGACGACGCCGGTTGAGCCTGGGTTAAACCCAAACCACCCGAACCACAAAATAAACATACCGAGCACCGACATGCTCATGTTGTGCCCGAGAATCGGTTTGACTTCATGATGGCTGCCGAATTTTCCGATGCGCGGGCCGAGCGCGATAGTACCTGCGAGGCCCATCCAGCCGCCAAGCGAGTGCACGACTGTCGAACCTGCGAAATCGATGAAACCCTTCTTGGCGAGCCAGCCGACATTGTTCGTGTCGAGCAGGTTCGACCAAACCATGCTGCCGAACAGCGGATAAATGATCGAACTGCAGATGAGGGAAAAAAATACATACGAAATAAATTTCGTGCGTTCGGCCATCGCTCCCGACACGATTGTCGCCGCGGTACCCGCGAATACCATCTGAAAAAACAAGAAGCCATAATTGAATGCAATCGGCTTGCCATCTGAACCTTCGAGCAATTTCTCAAACATCCACGGTGAACCAAAACCTAAACCGGTAATGAGTTGTGGCCCAAACATCAGCGAAAAGCCTAAGAGCCAAAAACCCAGCGAGCCGACCAAAAAGTCAGAGATATTTTTCATGAGAATATTGACGGCATTTTTCTTGCGCGAGAAGCCAGTTTCGACATACGCAAAACCAGCCTGCATAAAAAAGACAAGCACGCTCGCGACGACGAGCCACAGCAAATCTGTTTCGCCGCGCAGAGTCTTGATTGCCTCTTCGGCGTTGAATGTGGCTGGCTTCGCTTCGTCGGCCGCCACGAGAGCCGCTGAACTGCCAATAGCTGCGAGCGAAAAAATGAGGATTGCCCGT
>JAKQXK010000501.1 GCA_029561505.1 Spirochaetota bacterium
AAAGGCGTATTATCTCGGTGGCGCAAGGGCGCTTATTCTTGGCGAAACGCGTGAGCTCGACCATCTCGGCCTGGCTGCGCTGAAGGCCGGTGTGCCGGTAATCGCGCACCCGACTCAGGGCATGCACGAGTTTTTACACGACACCGATTTGGGGCACGAACTCAGATCGGGTTCGGCAGAAGAAATTCTTTATCTGGTGCGCAACTATCGCGACCGCACTCCCGACCGTGAAACGATCACTTCGGGTGTCGATTGGCTGAACCGTGAATATTTTCTGCGCCGCATGCGCAAGGCGTTGGACCACCAAACGTGAATCGTCTGTGCGGGCTGCCGATAAGCCTCACCAGCGCGCTTTTCTGCTGCGGCCTGCTCAACGCTGCGGCCAGGGGCGACAGCAAAGAAAGGCCTAGTACCTATCCTGTTGTCACCAAGATCTCTGTGTCGGGGCTGAAGCACACAGACGCAAGGGTTGTCTTGCAGTTCGTAGAGGTGCAACCCGGCGAAACCGCTGCAGGCATAGATACGGAAACGATCCACAACAACATCGCGCGGCTGCGCATTTTTTCTGAGCAGCGTGTGACCTTAAGTGAAATCAGTGACGGTGGCGCCTGCCGGCGCGAGTGCGAGCTGCTGATTTCCGTGAAAGAAAAGTTTAGCCTGTACCCGGTACCGGTTTACGTAAAATACCGCGATACAGAAATCGGCGGTGCTTTTCTGGTTGAATCGAATCTTTTCGGTCAGAACAAGGGAGGCGTTATTGGCGGTCTCATTTCTAACCGTGGCTGGCAGGCTCTCGCAGGTTACACAGACCCGCACATCGGCTACAGCCGGTTTTCGACGACGATGCGATACCTTACCGGCCGGGTATTTCTTGAAGACGCGACAACGACAGGGCTCATCACACGGAGTTATACGCTGATGCGGCACGACGTGCAAACGGCCACAGGCTATGAAACACGCAGCCACTGGTTCTTGGGAGTTCTCGCGGGCTTCAGATCTGCGGCAGTTATCGACGCGAGCGATGTGAAATCTGCAATGAATGCAAATCTGGGCGTCAGGTTTCGATATTCAGGTGTTGTGCCGCACAGTTTTTTTCAGCAGGGCTTCGAATCGACGCTCGACCTTGAGCAGGGCGTGGCGGTTCTGGGCGAACGCCTGCACGTGGTGTCATCTGCCACGGCCTGGCACTATAGCCCATTCAAGCGGCAGTTTCTATCGGTGCTCTATTCGTTCCAGTGGTCAGAATACCCAGCTGCTCTCGAGCAGCGTCTCGGCGGCTGGCAGGGCACGCGCACTCTGCCGGCTCTCTTGATACCTGCCGACCGGTTTACCGTCGCGGCGGTCAATTACCAATATGCGGTGGTGAGCTTTCCGTGGGCGACCTTTGCGGTGCTTGCGTTCGTCGACGGCGGCGCATTCGCTCGCGACCGCGAGGCCGCCACCTATTTCTGGGGCCCAGGCGGCGGCATGCGCATGTATCTAAGCCAGATCACGATTCCCGCGCTAGGTATCGACGTTGCGCGCGACATGATCTCTCGCCAGCTGCAGATCAGCTTCTTTTTTGGGTACAACCTGCAATGAAAGCAATTGTA
>JAKQXK010000518.1 GCA_029561505.1 Spirochaetota bacterium
CGAGGTGGCGACAAAGTCTGCCGCATTTGGTGCGACTTTCACTTCTATTGCCCTCGTCATTTTTATTCTGGCGTACAAGTTCTACGTGACCAATTTTTCAAAGGGTACGGCGGCTCTCTACGGCACACTCGCTCTCGTGCCGTTGACCTTACTCTTGCTCTATGTATCGGCGCTGATTATTCTGTTTGGGGCAGAGATCGCTTTCTTCACGCAATACCCGCAGCTGTTTCGCATGAGCAAAAAGAAGACGCTCGACGAACGCCACAAACGCCAGCTCTGGTATGGTCTCAGCATGCTCTACAAACTCGCCGAAAGCTTCAATAGCGGCAAGAACGACTGCACTTCTGACACCCTGCTCAAGCACTGCGGGGGCGACCAAGAAGAATTCGGCTTTATCATCGGTAGACTCAAAGAGCGAGGGTACGTAACTGAAACAGACGACCATCACTGGCTGTTGGCGATGAACCCCGACCTCATAGCCGTGTCGACGCTGGTTGAAGACCTCGACCCCTCTGACTATTCTATACCTGAGTATAGCGCCAAGAATGCGTATATGCGCACAGTTAAGGGCTACTTCGACCAGCTCGAGGCGAACCGTGGCAAAGTATTCCGCAAGGTTAGCTTGTCGCAGCTGATGGCTGAAAAATAGCAGAATTTCCGCAGCCCCTGCTCGCCGTTTTGCGAAAGGGCAGGGCGGCCGTAAAATGGTGGCGGTTTTGGCCGGCAGGCCGATAATCAGAAGGTGAAGCTCGGTCGGGCAGTCATTCTTCTGGTTCTGCTGTTGCCGCCAACTCTGTCGGCGACTCTCAGGCTCGACTATTATTATGACCAGTCGGGTATGTTCACGAAATTTTCAGACTGGATTCCCAAACGCCTGCACCAGTGGCAGCCGCAGTTCGTCGAAGACTTCTTTTTGCTCTATAGTCTCAAGCAGCTGTCGCAGCAAGAAGAGATCAGGCGCAACATATTTTTTCTGAAGATTGCTCTGCAAAAGAAGTTTCGCCACCCCCGCGAGGCGCTTTGCCTCATTCAAAACCCGCAGGAATACCATAAATACCGGCTGATGCTGCACATGCATCTCAACCTGCAGATTATGCGGTCGTACCTGAGGTTAGCGTCGCTCTTCGACAAGCGCCACCTGTATTTCTATAACCTCGATTTTGCCCCTGAACTCAAGAATTCATTTCAGGTGGCTGAAGGTTATTACCGCGAATCGATGCCCTACTGGAAAAAGGCACGCGACCTTGCGCTCGAGGCTTCATCATATAATTTTGAGATTGATATGCCGGGGCTCGAGTCGATTCGTGCCGATATTCTCGCGGGGGATATCGACTACACGGTTTTTACCGGCAACCACCTGCTGCGCCTGAAGCAGAAGCAGCAAGAAGTCGACGCCTGGCTCGCTCAGAAACCCGCTACACAGCCCCAAAACCCCTGACTTAAAGCTGGTCGGCCTGTGCCGAACAGTTGTTCGGGCAGAGGGTTTCGCATGCAGCAGCCGACCGAATACATCATCGTTCTGGGCACCAATGTCGGTGACCGGCAGGCAAATCTCGATCAGGCGATTGCGGGCATCGCTGCACTCGGTGAAATTCTGCAGAAGAGCCAGGTGCTCGAGACTTTACCGATTCTCATTCGGGCGCAGGGCCGGTTCTTGAATCAGGGTTTAAGGGTCGTTTCGCGTCTGAATCCCCCTGAGCTGCTCGATGCACTGCTGGCGCTCGAGGCGCGTATCGGCAGACAGAAGCGCATCAAAAACGGGCCGCGCGAAATCGACATCGACATCGTCTGGTCATCGGCAGAGCCGGTGAACCTGCCGAATCTGCGCATACCGCACCCTTATAACCGCGCGCGCGAATGGATTCGACAGATCATGAACGAACTCAAGTCAGACGCAGCTGATTCTGAAACAGGGGTTGTCTGGTCACGCATCAGGGGAAACGCACTCATGAACATACACGATTTTGCAAAGAAGAAACTTGCAGGTGAGAAAATTTCAGTCGTCACCTGCTATGACCACGCATTCGCACGGCTGGTCGCACGCACTTCAATCGACGCGATTCTCGTCGGCGATTCGCTGGGTAACGTCATTCAGGGTGGGGCGAACACGCTGGGTGTGACGGTCGACGACATGATCTACCATGCGCGCGCCGTGCGCCGCGGTGCCCCGCAGGCATTCATCGTCGTCGACATGCCCTTCATGTCATACCAGATGAGTGTTGAGAAGGCGCTTGAAAACGCCGGGCGCATCATCAAAGAAACCGGCGCCGACGCCGTTAAGCTCGAAGGCGGCAGTGCGATTCTGCCGCAGGTGCGCGCGCTTGTCGCAGCAGGTATTCCCGTTATGGGGCATCTCGGTTTTACGCCACAGTCGTTGCTTGCCTTCGGCGGATATAAAGTGCAGGGCAA
>JAKQXK010000555.1 GCA_029561505.1 Spirochaetota bacterium
GCGGAAAGACCTCGCTGAAGCGATGCGCCATGTGCCGGCCCGAGTTGGGGTCAGCCGGCCCGCATATATAGCTGAGCGGTGTCGGGGTTTCGCTCATCGCATTATGCCAGCGGCGCTGGTGTTTCTCTTTTTCAAAAACCAACCTGCCGATGCGGTACGCAATTAGCTTGCCTTCTTCATAGTTGAGGATTTTCCACCAATCTTCAAGCAGCTCGGCTGTAGGCTTGGTTTCGCTGCCAAACAGCGAGACAACGGGGCGCTCGACGGCCTTGCGGCCAATGCGCGCACTCAGAAACGCACCCAGCCAGTCGGGTGACTGCGAGAGCACACGTTGTATCAACCGCGGGCGATAGACGTCAGTGAAGAGGCCTCCGTTCATAAAGGCGACCGAGCGCATCTTGAAGGAGTTCTCACTCTGCTGCGCCAACAGCTCTTGCGCAACACTGACTCCTAGGTCATGCGCGAGAATGTCGGCTTCACTGACTTTGAGGTGGCGCGCGAGCGCATTCACGACTTTAGCATAACCCGCGAAGGTGTACTCGTGTTGCCGCGGTTTATCGGAGAAACCCATGCCGGGAAAATCAAGCAGTATGACGCGGTGGCTTTTCGCCAGCTCGGGCGCAACAAGGTGAAAATCATAGCTGTTGTAAGGGTATCCGTGTAGTAGCAATAGATTAGGTCCCTGGCCATGGATGTGGTAGAAGATCTGTAGGCCGTCGACTTCGAGGTACTTACCGTCGTTGAGCCACTCTTGTACACGCTGCGTCATAGTAACTACTTGTTGTTCATGATTTCCGGGGAAATCGAAAACTCCTGCAAGGCAAGACCGATCACCACGAACTTTTCGGAAACAAAATACGCTGCACCCCAGATGGTCAGTGAATTCCAGAAGACAGACATGAGTACGACAGAAGCTGCGCAGTAGGCGAGATTCAGGGTCCCAATACCGCGTAAGAAGATTTGCCAGCGTCGTGGCTTGAGAACGTGGCAGCTGAGCGAATACGTGGCAAGGGAGACTGCTGTACCCGCGAGCGGGTAGAGCACGGAGGTTGGCATACCGAAGAACGGCACGAAAGCTGCGAGTACGACACCCAGCATCGCGGCTGAGTACGCAGCACCCACTCCGTCGACGAGAAAGATCCGTTCGGGTGAAAAAATAGCCTTGGTGAATTTGGACAAAGTCCCTCCTTTTAAAATATACTACACAGTATAGTGTAACTTGGCAACTTTTTCCGCTCTTGCGCGTAACGCTTAAGGTGATGCTTACGGGGCCGCTATGCCTGTCGGTATGCTATCGGCTCGCCCCACCCCCTTCGTGAATAGCCATATGCCAAAGACCAGTTCGAAGATGCCGCCGGGTATTGAGAGTGTGAGGCCATACGAGAAGCCCAACAGTTCTAGCAGAGCACCTGTCGCGAAGATTGCGTAGCCAGCCAGGCCCCAGAGCGCAAGCCAGCCAGGTATGAACCTCTGCCTGAACAGCAAAAGACAGAACGGCAGACTGCCGAGCCCCAGTGTAAGCATGCCCGCCTGGTAGCCGATGAAGTTTGCCCTTTTCGCCGATGCCACGTGAGAAAGCGAAAGTGCATCGCCTGAGCAGGCGAGAGACATGATCGCGATAGCTCCCACTGCAAGCGCAAGGCCTTCAATCACCCGCGCAGTCACGTACGTGTTGGCAGTGCTCGCGCTCGCCCGCGCGACTGTGGGCTTTAGCAGCAAGCCGATGGCAATGACAATCACGGAGTTACTTAGCATGAGCGCGCAGCCGGTGATCAGCTGGCCGCGCTCTTTGAGCATTAGCGCGGTTGCTTCAGGCGCATCGATCAGGGGAGCTACTATGGCTGTGCCGATACCGTAAGC
>JAKQXK010000586.1 GCA_029561505.1 Spirochaetota bacterium
CGGGTGGCATCTTCTACAATGCGATCATCGGCTTTCAAATACCGCTGGCTGCTGAATTCGCAGTCTATGTACAGGGGGGTACACAGCCTCACCCGGTTCGGCGCTTGTCACTCGTAGTTACCGGGTATCGGGGGTGAACCAGCCTGTCAGTTCGCCATCAGTTTCTGACACCAGCTATTCGGGATATCTGCTAAGCGCCGGGGCGAAATTGTCTTTCTAAAGGGCCTGCGTCGACTGGCGAGGCAGAGTCTCACCAGTCTATGCGCGCAATAACTTTCACCGGCAAGTGATCTGATGCGATGCGGGTCAGTTTGTTTCTGACAACTTCATAGTGCACGACCCCGCAGGGTTCGTTGAGAAAGACCTTGTCGAGGTTCCAGATTGGCGCAAATGAAGGCCACGTCTTCGTGTTGCTGCGTGTCTCACCCGCGGCGTTGAAGAAGCCGGTCGTGGGCAAGAATGTGTCGAGATAGCGTGTTCGTTCATTGCTGTCGCCGAGTAACACAGCAGGCATGTCTCGGTGTTTTTGCAAGAAATCAGATGCGAGAAGCTTTTTCCACTGAAAATGGCGCTCGATGCGAGACAGACCTAGGTGAAAGTTCATCACGAGCAGGTCGCCCTCGGGTGTATGCACGATGTCGCTGAGACATCCTCGTTTTTTCTTAATTGTCCAGGTGAGGTCGATATTCTTGCCGATTGAGAACGGCCAGCGCGAAAGTGTGGCGTTGCCATAGGTGCCGACTTTCAGTTTGACGTTCGTGCCGACCCGGTGGTGAAAGCCGAGTCTTTCACCGAGCACCGCTGCGAGATCGAGGTGGCGGCTGCGCGGCACCCCGTTATCGACTTCTTGCAGCGCCACGATATCTGCCTGTTCGGCTTCGCAGACCTGAGCGATGCGCTCGGGGTCAAATTTGCGGTCGGTGCCGATCGCCTTATGGATGTTATATGTCAGAATAGTAATCTGCACGGCTCACTTCGCAGCGTGGGGCAGCAACTGACAATCGCGTAGGCCGTAACCGAAAATTCATTGACGGTCGCCGATTGTCTGGCTATAATTTAGGCCGTGGACATATCGAAATACCTGCACCAGCTTGCGAGCCGCACCGTCACGCAGGGCAACGTCATCTTCAAAGAACATCAAGAGGGCGACGGCAACATGTACTTCGTTATCGAAGGCGAAGTCTCAATCTATATCACGAATAAGAACACGCAGCTCAAGGTAAATACAATCACAGCGGGCAAGTTCTTTGGTGAACTTGCGCTGCTCAAGAATATCCCTCGCACGGCGTCGGCGATCGTCACTAGTCCCAGCGCAAGAATTGCCTGGCTTGACCGCACAATATTTATGCAGTTGGCCAAATCAGACCCCGAGTTTCTTTTTGATCTGCTCAAAATCGTGCTCGATCGCCTGATTATTGCGGAGCTCAACGTCAAAAAGCTTACCAACTCGCAAGCTCAATAGACGCGCGGCATAAAAATAGAGACTATTGGGGTGAATCCACCCTAATTCTAGCCGTTTCTCTTTATTTGCTGTATATTAGACTTAGTATAAATAAGGAGTTTAAGATGCAGGCAATACAAATCGGGATCAATGAAAAAGAGCGCATAGAAATTGCAGAAGGTATGAGCAGATTGCTCGCTGATACTGTGAGCCTTTACTCAAAAACCCACGGCTATCACTGGAACGTCACCGGGCCGATGTTCAATACGCTGCACCAGATGTTCATGGTGCAATATACCGAACTCTGGAACTCTATCGATCTCATGGCAGAGCGCATTCGCTCGTTGGGCCTGTTCGCCCCGGCAGAGTACGGCAAATTCTCAAAGCTCACCAGCCTCAAAGAAGACAGCGACATACCTGAGGCAATGCAGATGGTGAAGAATCTGGTTGAAGGCCATGAAGCAGTCATACGCACGGCGCGCGCCGTCTTGCCCGCAGCAGAAAAGGCGAATGACCAGGTTACCCTCGATCTTGTGACGCAGCGTCTCGAAGTACACGAGAAAACCGCGTGGATGCTGCGGGCGATGCTGGCTTAAGTCAAAACCAAACTACGGGAAATTTTCTGTGGTGCACAAAATTGTTAACCAGAATTGCGTTGATAAGCAAAATGATCGTCCCGAGCAAGACGGGTACGATAACGAACTCCCACCCGGCTGAACCAGCGACGGCGATAAGTGCGGTTGCCCCACCGGGAGGGTGAAGCGTGTGCGTCAGGTACATCGCGCCGATAGCGAGGCCGACGGCGAGCCCTGTTGCGAGGGTCGTGGG
>JAKQXK010000591.1 GCA_029561505.1 Spirochaetota bacterium
GGTCAGGTGACCCTCTGAAGGTCGTTGACCCTGCGAAACAGAAGCTCAGCGAAGTGACGGCGCATTATGCAAGCGGAGAAGCGTTAAAGGCATATCGCCATTTTCAGCAAGGTTATTTGACCGACTTTCAATGTGGTTCACTCGAAGATGTGAGGCAGCACATAGCCAATGCATCTGCTTATGCGACACAAGACAGCTCACTCAAATTCGTCGAAGGTGCACTCGCGCTCGAGGCGCGCGATGCCGAAGCGGCTTACCAGCATTTGATAGAGTCGGTCGCGCTTGAAACGTCACCCTACCGCAGGGCACAGTCATTGCTGTGGGCTGCGCGCGCAGCAGCAGCCACGGGGCGCACCAGCGAAGCCGCAGGCCTCAGAAAAGAAATTTTCGCGCTCAGCCACCACAATATAACACATTTCAAACAGTCGGCCGCCAAAGACGCGAACCAGCTGATTACCAAACGCAACTATTCTGATATGGTGCTCAGCATGAGCATGCTCGACGCGGCCTAGCTCAGCAATTTTTTCAAGAATTGAAAAAATTGCAACTTCTGCAATGGCCAGTTCAGCCAGCCACACGTGATACAATAATACTTGTCATGCGGGGCCGTGTGGTGCACGGCATGGTGAGCGCGTGGCAGAATCAGATGAATGTCTTGCAGCGCCGAGACGAAACGTGGGGGGGCATCCATATGCGACCATTTATGAATTTGGTTCGTCAGAAAAATGCCGAGCAGAAAGAGCGCTGTGTAGGTGCGTAGCCAATAGTCATCAGTGGCTGTAGTGGTGGCAAAGATGTAAAACAGCGGCGGCAGTGAGACAAGGCAGTTCGCGCCGTTAGTTTCAATGAACGAATGCCGCGTAATCGCTTTTGCATCGACATGATGTTCACGAAACGCATGAATAAAGACCTTGCCGAATACGGGTGTTTGCGGGCTACCGAAGTTGTCGGCCAGAAAGTGAACGAGCCCCGAAACGAAATCTGCGCTGACCCACGCCAGCAGCGCGAGCACGGTAATGCGCAAGCCAACCGATTCAACTGTCGCTGCTGCCGCGGCATAAGACTCGACAGCAGACCACAACAGCAACATGATGAAGACCCCAAATACCGCGATAGAAGCAGTATCGAGCAGCTTTTGCCATAAAGCATAACCGTTTGAGTTTTCCATGGTTCCCTGCAATAGGGTAGCTCATTCAAGAGCAGAAAAAATGTACCGAAGGTCGGACTTGAACCGACATGGGGTTGCCCCCACCGCATTTTGAGTGCGGCGTGTCTACCATTTCACCACTTCGGCGTGTCTGGTCGCGCTGCGCGCGTCCAGAAATTGTCGAATAGCAGCCATGCGAGGCTACGTCTCGCATGGCTGCTATTCGACGCACCTCACAAATCTTGTTCTATGTATTTGCCCTTACCACGGGCTACGATCTTACCAATGTCGTCTTCGAGTTCGGCACGGTTTTCGATCACGCGCTTGTTCTTTTTCACAAAATAGCCGCGCAGGTAAAGGGGTTCGTTGACCTTGGCGAGTTGCAGATAACGAATAGTCACTTCACCCGTATTGACGTTGAGGTTCAATGCCTGGTTGATCTTCATCATGACTTCGTCGAGCATGACAGCAATGACTCCGGGGTGCACACATTCAGGTTGATTGCCCTGAAAATGCACGGGAAGCACAATCTCACCGTAGGCGGTTTTGGTGTCTTCGTCGAAGCGCAGGTCGAGCTTCAGCCCTTGTTCGTTGTCTGGGCTGGTACCGAAACTCAGATTCTTCTGTCTTCTCAGTACCTTCATAGGCCAGTGTTACCTTTTGTAACACTATGTCAAGAAGTATACAGGGTGTGCACCAACGTTCGCGGCTGGTCGTAGAGACGGTTGCAGCGCCGTCAAAGATGTGAAGTCAGGTTTATTGATGATCGACAAGGTGATTTTACGCTACTTTGCGGCAAGCTGCCCATTATTATTGGCGGCATGCATGAATATCGGGTTGCGCGAACAACTCGAAGATCCCGCTGGCGCCAATAAATCATGTGGGTCTGATTGCCGCATTTTTGTCACTCAGGCAAATTTTAATGGCAACCTTGGTGGTGCTGCGGGTGCAGACCAAAAGTGCAAAGAAGATTTCAACAACCCGCGAGGTAGCGGGGTGGGCCCATGGAAGGCAATGATTGTCGTCGGGGCTCCCTCACGCCTTGCGTGCGGCAGCTCGAACTGCACGACCGGCGGCGCCGGCGAGAACATCGACTGGGCGATGAAGGCGAATACGACCTATCGCCGGCCTGACGGAACCCTGATTGGGGTCACTACTGGCGCCAGTATTTTTGCCAATGGCATTTCTAACCCGATTAGCGGCAACTTGTTCAATGTCTGGACAGGCCTCAATAGTAACTGGCAAATTAATACGAATTGTAGTGGCTGGACAGACAGTTCTGCAGCGCCTGGGACAAGCGGCAGCTCTACGAGCCTCACCGACACAGCTATCAACGCCTCGCAGCCAGGCTGTGGTACCGGCAACCATCTCTACTGCGTTGAGCAATAAACCATGAAATACTTGCATGCAATGGTACGCGTCAGCGATCTGGATAAATCTCTGGCCTTTTACAAAGACGCGCTGGGTCTTATCGAAACGCGCCGCAAAGATTATCCCGAGGGAAAATACACTTTGGTATTTCTGGCAGCACCTGAGAACCCTGAGTCTGAAGTCGAGCTGACATTCAATTACGATATTGAAGACTATGGCGGTGCGCGCAACTTCGGGCATCTTGCGTTTGAAGTCGACGATATCTATGCTGCATGCGCGCGGCTGCAGAAGCACGGCGTTACGATTAACCGGCCCCCGCGCGATGGTCGCATGGCGTTCGTGCGTTCACCCGACCAGATCTCGATCGAACTGCTTCAAAAGGGAAATCCTCAACCACCACAAGAGCCCTGGCTTTCGATGCCGAACACGGGAAAGTGGTAAAAATTTTATGCCAGCAATCGTTGCCGCGGCCGCTGACGCAATACAGCGCGAAATAGAATCTCAACTCTCGGGAGCATCGACCTACAAGTCGCTTCAGCTCGAAGAAAAGTTGTCGCTGTTTATTAACACCGCAGCGACGAAAATGGCGACGGGCATCGGTACTGACTTTGCTGCGTTGCGCCCTTATATCACCGACTTCGTGAGCTGCGGCGCTTCGATCTATGACGCGCACCACACCATGGATGCGGTTAAACGCGCGTCGCATCTCGGGCTTTCGGGCATAGAGGTGCACAGCGTTGATCTCGGTGGCGCGAGTATTCCCGCTGCGCTTGAAATCGCGCGCAGGCTATGTGAAAGCGAAGCCCGCGCGGTGCTCATCGCCGGTTCAGAGGTTCCTCGCAGTCTCACCGCGAGCAGTCGTTATTATCGCGAAGTGAATGATGCGCTGTTGCACAAAGAACTCGAACTGCACACGCAGGCAAATCTGATTTCGCTCTATGCCCTGTTTGCCGATCGTCTGATGTTTGATCACGGCCTGACGCAGGGGCAAATCGATGCGATCACGACCTTCTACCGAAATCAGGCGCAGGCGAACCCCAGGGCTGCCACCTGTGGCAAGCCGTTAAGGGAGGGCGAGCTAAAGCGCTTTCTCGCCGGCCCCTATGCGACCCCAATGGTTGCTGTCGCAACAGACCATGCTGTGGCTATTCTGGTCGTAAGTGATGCCCTTCTGCCGCGACTTAAGAAAGATCTTGCTCTGAAGCTTGCAGACGAACCCCTTTACATTGCCGGCGTAGGCTCAAATTTCTGCGATAAATACGTATCGCGGCGACGCGATTTTTCAACCCCTGCGAGGGTGGCTGCGGAGCGCGCTTTTGCGCGCAGCGGTGTCTCACCACAGAACATCGATTACGCGTGGATCTATGACTGCTTTACGCTCATGCTCGTGAAACAGGCGGCGCGCTATTTCAATCTCGATTTTCACGCTGTTGCAGAAACTCTCGCGCTGGGCTACATAGAGCTTAACGGCAAAAAAATTCATGTCAACCAGTCGGGGGGAATTCTCAACACGCAAGCTGCGATTTCGCTCTCTGCTGCCACCGGACTCATCGACATTCTTGATCACGCGCAGAAAAACCCACAGGCGCGCACGTTTCTTTTTGGCGGCAACGGCGGCCTCGATACCGTGAACTCGGTGGCCATTCTCACCCGGGTGCCGCAAGCCTCAGCGTCGGGGCCACCTATGATTTCACCAGAAATATCGCCCCAACAGCCGGCGCGGGCGCTCAGCGAAGGTGAGGTTGTTACGCTCTACGCAGCCGTGATGGTTCGCTTTAACCCTGGCACCGATACGCCATTTGCACTCGGTGCGTTTCGCCGGGCCGATGGTTCGCTTTGCCTGTTGCGAATTCAAGATGCCTCAGGCAAGGGAATTACCGAAACAGATTCATTGACCCGCGACAAGACGCAGGCGCAAATTGTTTATGCAGAGAATAAGCCCCTCGCCGTTTTGTTAGCCTGACGGTTTCACCCAAGCTTGTTGACGATCTCTTCTGAGACCTGCCAGAGTTTCGTGGCTAGTGCGGCATCGTTTGCGTCGGCGCGGGGTTTTGCGATGTTCACATCGGCGAAGTATTCGCCGCTCACGGCGGCGTTGTCGCCATGCACCGCAACATAGCACTGCGTCGCGGCACCCTGCGGTATTGTCTTCAGAAAAAGCGGGCC
>JAKQXK010000664.1 GCA_029561505.1 Spirochaetota bacterium
CCACCCACTGGCGGAGCTGACACTACCTCTGGTGTGACCCTGACCACGCCTATCGTTTTCCCGACGAACAAACGAGCCGCGGTACGTATCAACAAGCAGATCATTAACGGGACAACTTGCGGTTTGGACACCGTCAATTTCTCGATTTCCGTACAATAGCGTACTGCTTAACTCACCCTTAACGGTGAGTTAAGGTTTACAAACCTGTCCAATCGCTGCAAACCAAGGTTCATCCTTGAACCACGGTTTGCAGGCGCGTCATCCTTGACGCTGCAAACCAAGGTTCATCCTTGAACCATGCCCAAAATTCACCCGACTGCGATTGTTGAAAACCCCGCGAACCTGGCAGAAGATGTCGTTGTTGGCCCCCAGGCTTATATCGGGCCCGACGTTAAAATAGGCCCAGGCTGCATTATCGGCATTAAGGCGACGCTGGTAAACCGGGTGACGCTCGGCAAGAACAACCGACTCTTTACCGGCGCGACGATTGGTGAAGATGGGCAAGATCTGCACTTCAATAACCCTGAGGCTGAAATCGTCATCGGTGACAACAATATGTTTCGCGAACAGATTACCGTGCACCAGCCGACGGTCAAGGGAAACAAAACAACAATTGGCAACAACTGCTATTTCATGGCCGACGCGCACGTTGCGCACGACTGCCACGTGGGTAACAATGTCGTGATGGTCAATAAAACTGGTATCGCGGGGCACGTCGAGGTCGGCGATAACGCACTGATTGCCGGCATCGTCATGGCGCACCAGTTTGTGCGCATCGGCGCGTTTTCGGTGATCGGTGGGGTCAGTAAGGCGACACGCGATATTCTGCCATTTACGCTCAATAACGGTAACCCCGCGCTGGCGTTTGGGCTCAATCTCGTGGGCCTTAAGCGCGGTGGGTTTACGCCCGCAGAACGTTCTGCGATCAAGCAGGCTTTTCAGATATTCTACTTGCGTGACTTGTCTACATCCATCGCGATTGAAACGATTGCCAACGAACTCGTGCCGTCGCTACCAGAAGGTTCGCCCGAACGCGGTCGCATCGAATATCTGTCGCGCTGGCTCAGCACGACGAAACGTGGCTTCACCTTTCATTCGTCTAAGCGCAAACAGGTCGAGGACGAAACCGAGTGACCCGGTACGAAGTTGTCGTTATCGGCTCTGGCCCTGCCGGCGAAGGCGCGGCGATGCAGTGCGCGAAAGACGGCAAGCGCACGGCAATAGTTGAACTCAACGAAACACTCGGCGGCGAATGCCTGCATAGAGGCACGATACCTTCGAAGGCGCTGCGGCATTCGATACAGCGGTACATCGAATCGATGTCGAACCCTTTAGTGAAAAATCATGTTAACTTCGCGAACCGCGAGCTTGATTTTCCACAGATGCTGGGCGCAGCGCGCAAGATTATTGAGCGCGAGGCGCAGCACAACCTGAGCTATTATGAACGCAACCGGGTCGACGTCTATGGCGGCCGCGCGCGCATTGTGGGCCCGAATACCATCGAAATCAATATGGGCCAGCGCGGCAGCGAGACAATTGAAGGCGACGCGATTATCGTCGCGACGGGTTCGAGACCCTACCACCCGCCCGACATTGCGTTCGACGACCATATTCTCGACAGCGACACGGTGCTCGAGCTGGGTTACACTCCCCGCTCGCTGACGATTTATGGCGCAGGGGTCATTGGCTGCGAATACGCTTCGATCTTCAAGGGCCTCGGCATCAAGGTGACGCTCGTGAACCACCGCGCGAAGCTGCTCGAGTTTCTCGACGACGAGATTATCGATGCGCTCAGTTACCATTTGCGCGAGCAGGGCATCGTCATTAAACATGGCGAAGAGTATGAGCGTGTCGAACGCGACGGTGATGAGGTGAAGCTGCATCTGAAATCGGGAAAAATTATCAAATCTGAAGCGCTGCTGTGGGCAAATGGACGCAGCGGCAACAGCGCGAATCTTTTCGGCTTCGAAAGCGCTATCGAGATCGACCACCGCGGCCAGATCAAGAAGAACGAAAACTTTCAGACCGCGCTGCCCCACATCTATGCGGTCGGCGACGTTTCGGGGCCACCCGCGCTAGCGAGTGCGGCTTTCAACCAGGGTCGGTTTGTCGCGCTGCACATCACGCGCGGCAGCTCGTTTGCGAACCTGGTGCAAAGAATTCCGACGGGGATATATACCAACCCCGAAATCAGCTCGCTCGGCAAGACAGAGCGCGAACTCACGGCAGAGAAAGTGCCTTATGAAGTCGGTCAGGCCCACTTTCGCAATATTGCCCGCGCGCAGATTACCGGTCAAACGGCAGGCTTGCTCAAGATTCTGTTTCACCGCGAGACTCTCGAAATTCTGGGTATCCATTGCTTCGGTGATCAAGCCGCCGAGATTATTCATATCGGTCAGGCGATCATGTCTCAGCCGGCGCCGAATAATCG
>JAKQXK010000623.1 GCA_029561505.1 Spirochaetota bacterium
AGCACTAGTTTACCCCCGAAATCTGCGCGATCGCAAACGTTACAGCGACCCCTGCAACCAGAAACCCACAGGTGGCGACGAGGCTTGCGAGCGAACCTTTCGACAGGCCCGAGATGGAATTACCCGAAGTGCAGCCTTTCGCCATGCGTGAGCCATAACCCCAGAGAAAACCGCCGGCGAGTAACACTGCCGCTTTGACGGCCAGGCTTGTACCCCAGATTTGGTCGAATTTGCCGAGCTCTAAGGTCGGCTGCCAGCCGACTGTCGTGACCGCAGCCAGCGCGCCGCCCGCGATCAGGCCGATGGTAAAGAACGTACGAAATCCGAATGGGCCACCCAAATCTGGCCGCTGAAAGAATTTTAGTTTCGAAAAGATCGAACAGACGCTGGCGTACCCGCGCGTCACCGATAAGAATTTTCCCGTCAAGACGACGAGCGTCACTGAGACTGCAGCGATCGCGAGCCCCCCGAGCCAAAATGGCCAGATGTATTCGGTTGTCATAAGTTAATCTCCGCTAATCACAGATTCGTAAAATTAGTTGCGCATTGAACCGTGCAATTGCTGAAAGAAATCGAATCTAATTTCGTTGTGTAAAGCGAAAGTCGGCTAAGGCCGCCTCACGAGCCGAAAGCCAATATTCGTGTCGTGGTGCCAAGGGGACGTCACGCTGCGGCTTGAAGTTTCCAGCGAAACGGCTGCATTGGCATAGCTGCCGCCGCGATAAATGCGATTCGTTCCGCTCGCTGGGCCTTTACTGTCTGCATCGGTATAGGGTGTGCTCGTCGTATAAGTGGCGTGCCAGTCCCAAACGAATTCCCATACATTGCCGCTCATGTCAAATAGGCCCAAGGCATTGCTGAGCGCCGTGCCAACAACATGGGTCGCACTGACGGCGTTTCCCGAATACCACGCCACCGCACCGCTTTCGGCTGCATCGACAAGGGTGTCGGAATCACTATCAACCCAACCACTCGGCGCATCGCCGCGCGAAAAGGTCGTGCCGTCTTTGTAACGGGCTGCGTATTCCCATTCGACTTCAGTCGGTAACCGGTAACCATTTGCCGTCCAGTTCACAAAGGGGAAATCCATGGTGCCATCACCTGCCGTGCCGAGCAGCGAGGTTGTCGCTGAAGAAGCTCTGAGCACTGAAGTAAAACCCGCATCACTATAATAGACCGGTGTTAAGCCATCTTTCTGTGAGGCTGCATTGCACCAGATTATCGCAGAACGCCAGCTGATCTGCGTCACGGGGTGTTGGTCGGTCTGCGAGCCCGACCCCATACCGCCAGCATTGGCAAAAGAATACGCAGGTGTTTGGGCCTCTGCCCAGGTCTTGACCGAAAGCCATTCTGCGTATTCCCTCTGGGCAGAAGGGATAAAGTCATCTGAAAGGGCTTTACGGCATGTTCTTTTGGGGGCAGACCTCGACTCATGAAAATAAAATCTACCCTCGCTTTGCCGATCTTTCTTTCAGCGCTGCTTTTAGCATCAGCTTGCAAAAAACCGAGTGCCGGGTCAGAAAGTGGCGAATCAGCAAACACTGCTGGCTCAACAACCGCTTCTGCAACTATTTCTGCCACGCATGGCGGTTATCTGAATTTGGGACAATATTCTCTGACGATACCGCAAGGTGCACTTGAGGCCGACACGCAATTAGCGGCGACCTATACACAGACGCCGGATGTTAACACCATGAATCTTAATTCGATAGGACAAGCCGTAAAATTCTCTCCTGAAGGTTTGCAGTTCTTGAAGCCCGTTGGCCTGAAAATCTGTTACTCAACTGCCGAACTAGCGGCTCTGAATCTCAACGAACAGAGCATGATGGTTTATTATCAAGATCCTGACGACGGTCTCGTCGCGATGAGCGGTTCGGTTGATGCCGGCGCGCATTGTGTATCCGGCACAATTGAGCATTTTTCCACATACATTGCAATGGCTCAGGCGCTGGTGCCCGGCAACACGCAACCGACCGTCGGCGGGGCAAATTTTCTGCCCGCAACGCCGCTGGCTGGCATCGCACTTCGCGTTCGAACGACGATCACAGACTTCAATGGCGGTGCAACGCCCGGCACGATCACTTCTGCCTTCTTGAATTACCGCATCGTCGGTGCGTCTTCTTACACGAAAGTCGCGCTGCAACCCGATACGACCGAC
>JAKQXK010000674.1 GCA_029561505.1 Spirochaetota bacterium
CGTCAGCTATGAAGACATTCGCGCCGCACGGGCAAAATATTTCGTGCTCGATGTTTCGCTGAAGGCACGCCATGCCGGTTTTCATGATATGCATATACCGCTCGAGAACTTGCGAAGCAGCACCGACGAATTATTGGCAAAGCTGAAAAAGTCGCGCGCCAAATTTGTTGCGACGCTGAGTGATTCGGGCCGGCGCGGGCACCTGGCGATGCGCATTCTTAAAGCACGCGGATTTAATGCCGTCAACATTCTCGGTGGCAAAAAGACCAGCTAATGCCGAATGCCAGCGAAACATCATTTGCTGCGCCGGTTGAAGCCGACCGGCAGGTATTTTCACCAGAAGAAATTTTTGCTGCAGGCACTCGCAACCACCATATTTCGAACACCGCCTACCCGATAGCGCACTCGCAGACCTTTAAACCCTATAGGCTCGAACGCGCGCTTCACCGCGAAACGGTCGAACGCGCATTTGCCGACACACCCGACATCTGCCTCTACTCCCACATACCATTTTGCGAAACCCGCTGCTTTTTCTGTGAATACACGGTCGTCGGCAAATCAGAGCTCGAACGCACGCGCGACTACATGACCGCCCTCAACCGCGAAACCGAAATGTACGCAGAACTTCTCGGCCCCCGCACCCTGCACGGGTGGGATATCGGCGGTGGCACTCCTTCTTATCCGCCTGCAGAATTTATTGCCGAACATATCGGCGTGGTAAAACAAAACTTTGCGGTGAGCCCCGATTTCGCGATCAGCATAAAAACGACACCGCGCATCGCTTCGCTCGAACCCGACAAGATTCAGGCTTACCGGCAGATGGGCATCGAGCGCATCAGCATGGGCGTGCAGGTGACTCAGCCCGACCTCTTAAAAGCTCTCGGCCGCGATAGCAATGGGCTTGAGCACCACTATCGCGCCACCGAACACATTCGCGCGGCGGGTTTTAGAAAGTTCAACCTCGACCTGATGTATGGTTTCGCCGACCAATCGGCAGATTCGTGGCGCGCGACACTCGAACACGCGATTCGCCTCGACCCCGATTACATCACGCTCTACCGCATGCGCTATAAGCTCACACGCATTTCGCACCAGGCAGACCGCGTGACGCTAGACATGGCGCGCGAACACGCCAAGATCGCGAAAGAGATGCTCTTCGCGGCTGGCTATGCAGCGAACCCTGGCAAGAACACTTACAGCCGCATCAACGGCGACACGGGCACGAGCGCTTACCTGACGCGTCGTGTCATCGAAGGCCAACCTTACCTCGGCCTCGGCCTCGGCGCGCAGACCTATTCGCCGTTGACGATTGCCTACAACTCGGGCGCAGCGGGCAAGAATCTTTCGCCCTATCTCAGAGATATCGACAAAGGTATTTTGCCGATTCAAGATCTCTATGACCTACCCGCCGCGCACATGATGGCCAAGATGATCGCCGTCAGTTTTTATTTTGGCGAGATCAACCTGGCCGCATTCAGACAAAGATTTGGTGTCACGCTCGAAGATGCGTACGCACCCGCAGTGGAATTCACGCTCGCGCAAGGCCTCATGCACTACACGGCTTCAACAAACGGCAGCGAGATCGCACTCGACGATCACCGCTGCCTGTCGCTGACCGAAGAAGGTGCGCGCAATTTCAACGGAACCATAGCACTCTTTTTTGCTCCCTCGATACAGGGTTATCTGATAGAGCAAAATCAAAGTGGGGCGAATGCCATTCTATGATTTTGCCAACGTACTTTTTGCCGGGCCCTGCAACCGCTTCTGCCCGTTCTGCATCGGCAAGCAGGTAGCCGCAGCGGCAAACGAGTTTAACCTCGATGTGTTTCCGCCGCGGGGCTGGCAGGCGTTTGTTGAGGCGGTGCGCAGGCACAATATTCGTGAGCTCGTTTTTACAGGCACAACCACCGACCCGCACCTTTATCGTTTTGAACGCGGGCTGATCGACCGCGCGCGCAGCGAATTGCCTGAGGTTCGTCTCTCAATCCACACCAACGGTGTGCTCTCGCTCAAGAAGCGCGAAACCTTCAACGCGTACGATCGCGCCTGTATTTCGTTGCCGTCGTTCAACGCCGACACCTACGAAAAAATGATGGGCAGCCGGCACGTACCCGATCTCGCTGCAATCGTCGCGGCGTCGAAAATTCCCGTGAAGGTGAGCTGCGTCGTGAATGAGCACAACGCGCATGAAATTGAGGATTTTATTCTGAGGCTCAGCCGGCTCGGCATTCGCCGTCTGGTACTGAGACAACTTTTTCAAGACAGACGCGACTATACGATTCTGCGCGCGCACACACCGACGGGCCTTTTTCGCGGCAACCCGGTTTACACCATACACGGCATCGAGGTCACGCGCTGGAACTTCGACACCAGTGCGCTCGGTAGCCTTAATCTATTTGCCGACGGCACTTTGGGCACGAACTATCTGCTGACAGAAACCCAGGCTTGGACGGCATAAAATTATGCGTCGCACAAATCTTACCAGATTTTTTTTTGTCGGGTTTCTGTTGACTTTTCAGTCGTCGCGCGTCTAAAGGATATGCAGCTGCGGCCCACGGCAGCGGCATTTGGTCAACAAACGTGTACATATTGCAACCCATCGTCAGGCACTGTATTGCCGCGCTCGCGCTGTTAACCATAGCGGGTTGCCGCAACTTTAACTGGGCACCGACCGATGCTCTCGAAAAAGTGAGCACTACGCCCCCGAACACGGTTGAAGCGCCAGTGTTTGCACCTGCGGGTGGGGCTTATAATGCGACGCAGTTTGTCACGCTTTCGACATCCACCTCTGGTGCGACAATCTGCTACCGCAACGACGGCACTAACGC
>JAKQXK010000682.1 GCA_029561505.1 Spirochaetota bacterium
TTGGCTTCTTCAACGGTGATGACGCCGTCTTTGCCGACTTTGTCCATGGCTTCGGCGATGACTTTGCCGATTTCGGGGTCACGGGCCGAGATGGTGGCGACCTGAGCGACGCTGTCCTTGTTGTCGTCGATGCGCTTGGACTGTTCTTTGATCTTGGTAACTACGGCGTTAACAGCTTTTTCGATGCCGCGCTTGATATAAATCGGGGTAGCGCCGGCTGCGGTGTTTTTAAAACCTTCGTGTACGATTGCCTGAGCGAGAACGGTAGCGGTGGTGGTACCATCGCCGGCGATGTCGTTGGTTTTGCTGGCAACTTCTTTTACCAGCTGGGCGCCCATATTTTCGAAGCGGTCTTCTACTTCGATTTCTTTGGCGATCATGACGCCGTCATTGGTGACGGTCGGGCTGCCGAAGCTCTTGTTGAGGATGGCATAACAGCCTTTGGGGCCCAGGGTCGAGCGAACTGCATTCGCTACGGTATCGACGCCTTTTTCGAGGGCTCTTCTTGCGTTTTCGCCATACTTCAGTTGTTTTGCTGCCATTGTAAATTCTCCTTAAGAATTAATTTTGTCGTTGTTATGAAGGTGAAACGGGAAAGTTATTATTCTACGGCGAGAACTTCGTCTTCTTTCATGATCAGGTGTTTTTCGCCGTCGATCATGATTTCGGTTCCTGCCCATTCGGTGAAAATTACGTTGTCGCCCTGTTTGACCTGCATCGGCACGAGTTTGCCTTTGCTGTCAGTGAGGCCTTTGCCGACAAATACGACTTTGCCAGTCTTGGGGCGGGCTTTGGAAGCTGTGTCGGGAATGATGATTCCGGTTGCCGTTTTCTTTTCGGTTTCGGCGGGTTTGATTACGATACGGTTACCCATCGGGGTGAGGTTCATGATGTCCTCCTGTTCGAATTTTATGGAATTTTAAAAACTTAAATTCGCTGTTAGCACTCGACCGTGTTGAGTGCTAGCAGAATATAGCGAAAAGTTTTTGACAACTAAAGACCGTTAGATTTTGATTTGAGGATCTAGTTGGTGTTTACGGGTATTTATATTTAAAAAACAGCCAATAGCTCAAAATTTAGCCTAAAATATTCGTTTTTTGTTTTTGTGAGATTGCGAAGGCTGTCGGGATCTGCTTATACAATGAATTCTGTTTCGTCGTCAATTCATTCTGGCACTATTTTGTGCTGTTCTGGTCGTGTTTTTTGAGATTGGCGATCGAGGCCTTGATTCGGGATATACCGGCGCCAAGCACGTTCAAGACAACTGACAGGCTCCAGATGTTCAACTGTGAAGGTGTCAGATACTTGAGCAGGTTGCCGCCGACCATGATTGCCACCAGTGTACAGGACATCATGACATCGAGCGCGGCTCCGACCTCTTCACTCGCAGACCTGAAAATAAAGCTCATGGTACAGGTTGTCGTGATCTTTTTCCCTGCTGCTGTCAGGCTGATAAGATTCACCATGTTGATGATAAAGTCGATTATGCCCCAGACGATGAGGATCCAGCCCATGGGGTTGTTGGCGTCACCACTGATGCCTTGCAGCGCGATTCCGGCAAGTATTTTGAATGCAGCGAACGGGAGTCCGATTGTTACTATGTCCAGTTTTTCCACTTTTATGCTCCTGAGATTAAAAGCCGTATTTTTGTGGCAGATGGTCTGGGCCGAGATGAGGTTGGTGGGCTGTCTCACCGGCAGCTCATGCTCACATGATTCAAACAGGTTATGGTGGGCCATGCCTTGGGCAGTATATCTGACAGCCTGATCTAAGTTCGCCTAAGGCTGCATCATTGATATAGTGGCATCCTTTGGGGACTGGAATAGGCTCATTCAGATACCCGAGTTTTATCAGTATGCCGTTTGGGCTGGTAGCGTCAGTTTCGTCAAATCTTCTGATAATTTCTTCGGGATGATCGCTCAGGTATCTGTCGACAGCGTCAGAGATCAATTGAAGATTTTTGCGGCAGGTTTCTCTGGCGGCCTCTTTGAGATACGCTGCTTCAGATTCAGCTTTGGCTTTTTGGCGGGCCTGATGGTAGTGGATTTCATACATTTTGTCGAGTTCCTTGGCGATGGTTCTTTTG
>JAKQXK010000690.1 GCA_029561505.1 Spirochaetota bacterium
ACACGCGTTCGTTCACGGGAGCGCCGCTCAGCGAAAGGCTGACTTTCAGATAACCGGCTGCTTCGTCGTGTGCGTATTTACCTTTGTAAGCGCCGCGGTCTGTTTCAGCCAGCGCGAGTGCCTCGCCTTTGCCCGAATGCAGCGTAAAACCCTGCTCGCCCGTTTCAAAACGCCAGCTGCCGGTTTCACGTAAGAGATCCGCATTGCCCCACTCAGTTGCGAGCTCTTGCCCACCGTCGAATTTGCCCGCTTCGAGATCGAGATGAAAATACTGAAACGGCCGGCTTTCTGAAAGCACCCAGAACTCGCGGTTAGCAGCTGTGAGTTTCTTGTCTTTGGTCTCGCTCTTGCAGGCCCCCGCCAAAATGAGGATTGCGAAAGTAAATGAGAGTGTGACCCTGTTGCGCATAAAGATTCAACGCGCGCGCCCGACACCCTGAAAAGGAGAATTAGGCGAAATGCCCGCCGGCGAGGCGCCGGCGGGTGGGCATTCAGATTGCGCCCGTTAGTTGAACAAAACTCATGAATGCATCTGCCCTAAAATCAGACCCGCGCGCGAGGCGTACCGCATCACCCGCGTGCAAATAACCAACGCCTACCCAAAGAGAAACGTAGCCGTTAAACTGCTTCATATAGACAAGATCAAGCTCTTGAAACACGTTGCGCCCCAAAGCCGTGCCGCCGAGGTTGCTGGCGTCTTCGGTTGAGATGCGCGCGGCGCCGCCTGGCTGCAGAGAGGTGTTTGCGGCTCCGCTGATCGCATACCACGCATCTTGCGGCGTTGCCTTGTTTTCATACAGGTACGTCAGAACAAAATCTCCGAGCAGTTTATTTTCATAGCTGATGCTGATTGCCGGCGCCAGAATGTTCTTCATGCCCATGTTCTCTGAAATGCCGTTAAACACGTTCAGGTATGGAAAACCACCGAATCGCGGCCCCGGCAAGGTCTGAAAAGTGTCGAATGAACCCGAAGTGCGGTCGGCAGTCCCTGGTGAATAGTAGATATGCGCCCCCAGCCGCATCTGGTCGATCACTTTGTAACCCATCTGCGCAAAGAAAAACCTGCCGTTGTAGGTACGCGAATTCGAGACCACAGCGCCTGAAGCATTCGTGTAGTAGACGTCTGGCGCGTTACCAGCCTGAATAGCCGCTTCGAGTGTGATATCCCACTTGTTTCCCGCAGGCAATTTGTTAGCCGCAGTGCGATTCGTGAAGCGCGCCCCGAACGTGTAGAGGTTCGATTGCTGCGCTGACGCTGAGAGTGCAGTCGTACCGGCAACGCTCTCGGGTGCGAGGTGCCTGAAAAGCCCCAGTGCATAGACGTCGACGACCACAATATCTGACTTCAGCGTATTGTAGAGCCCCGCGAGATATGAATCGTCAAACGCGGCGGTTTCACTCGTGATACCATTTGCTCCCCCGTCTTTCGACGTGCCTCGCACAAGCATGGCATCGCTGGCGAAGTGGCGGCTGTCATATTTCACGACGACGCCGTCAAAAGATAACCCCGTCACGTTCCAGTTCGCGCCGCCGAGCATGCGCTGGTCACCGTATGCGAGCACCTGGCGGCCGACCTGAATACCGAGCCCGGCGATGCCAAGGTTCGAATAGCGCAGCCACGCTTCGCGCACCCCGGTTTCTGCGCGCGTGTTGGCGTTGTCACCGTTGGCAAAATAGACACCGCGGTCATCGTACGAACCGGCATTGCCGGTTTTGACCCCCGCTTCGCCGCCCCAGACCCGGCTATCTTGCAGCGTGATTTTCATTTCAATGTCAGCTGCCGGGTTCAGAAAGAACCAGATTTGCGAATTCTGCGTGATGCGGTTAATTTTTTCGGGGTTGGCTGAACTGAAGTTCAGGTTGTCGCGAATTTCAGAGCGCGGCCGCATATAAAACCCCAGACGCAGCACGCCATTGATCCAGAGCTGGCGATTTTTGCTGACCGCAGACGCGATGCCCGGGTCGAGCAGCATCGTGCGCAGCGTGTCAGCAGGTAAACCGCGCTCAACGTAGGGACTCACAAATGCAGCTTCTGCGTTGGCGCGCGGAGCCTCGTCTGCGTTCTGCGCAAAGAGCCCCCCTGCCGCGCAGCAGATCGCAGCGCAGCGCGTGAGCAATTGATTGAGGCGCATGGTTACGCCCTTCTCGCGGCCGCCGGGTGGCTCGAATATGGCTTCAAGAGGTCAATGTTGCGCATTTCGAGCGCTTTGCCCGCGGCCTGCTTACCGTGCACGAGATCGACGAGAGCCGCCATCGAAGTGTGGTCGATGTATTCAACGGCGGCAAAATCTATCACGACAGCTTTTGTTTTGGTGAAGGCCCGCACAGAATCGGTCAGCGACAGCAGATTCGTAAAAATCAGCGAGCCACGCGGCACCAGCAGAGCCTGATTTTCGGATTCTTTCACGTCAAATTGCAGGCGAAATATTTCTTTGAATTTCACCCCGCGAATAATCAGTACAAAAAGTTTCATCGCGAGGCC
>JAKQXK010000694.1 GCA_029561505.1 Spirochaetota bacterium
TTGGCTTCAGTCATCGGAATGTCGATGCCACTCACCCGGGTAACCGCGCTGAACGGTACAAAATCACCGTTTTGTGCGAGCATTTCGCGGCCACGGATATTGAATTTTTCTTTTGCCAGAACCACGATCGAGCGCCCTTCGGGCGTTTCGTCTGCGAGTGAAGCCAATTGCGCTGAATCGGCGAGACGCCAGACATCGACACCCATCGCCGGGATAAACTCCGAAGCCATACGGTTACCGAGCGTGATGGTACCGGTTTTGTCGAGCAGCAGCACATCGATGTCACCCGCCGCTTCAATCGCGCGTCCCGAAGTCGCGAGCACGTTTGAGCGCATGAGGCGCCCCATGCCGCTGATACCGATTGCAGAGAGCAATCCGCCAATCGTTGTGGGTATCAGGCAAACAAGCAGAGCAATCAAGACCGGCACCGAAGTCGCAATTTTTGCACCGGCACCACCGCCCGCTGTCTGGCTATAAAGGGCAAACGGAAACATGCCCATGACTGCGAGCAGAAAGACAATCGAAAGAATCGAGAGCAAGATTGTCAGGG
Organism: Spirochaetota bacterium; assembly: GCA_029561505.1. Classification (GTDB taxonomy): domain Bacteria; phylum Spirochaetota; class Leptospiria; order Turneriellales; family Turneriellaceae; genus Turneriella. Next base: position 551 of record JAKQXK010000694.1, read on the forward strand.
CAATTTCATTGGGGGTCTTAGCGCGTATTGCCCCCTCGATCAGCGTGATCATCTTATCCATAAACGAGTTGCCGGGTTCGGCTGTTATGCGAATCTCGATGCGGTCGCTGATGACCTTCGTGCCGCCAGTAACCGCCGAGCGGTCGCCGCCCGATTCACGAATCACAGGAGCCGACTCACCCGTGATCGCACTTTCGTCGACGGAGGCAATCCCCCTGATGACTTCGCCGTCACCAGGCACCTGGTCACCCGCCTCACAAACCACGACCATGCCCTTCTTGAGTTCACCGGCCGGCAGACGCTGTTCTGCGCCATTCACAATGACGCGGGCCATCGCGTTCGACTTGGTGTTTCTGAGCGCATCTGCGCGGGCACGACCCCTGCCTTCTGCGATTGCTTCGGCGAAGTTAGCAAAAAAAGTCGTGAAATACAGCCACAATGTGATCTGCAAGACGAAGTTAGATACTGTACCTTGCAGGTAGTCTCGTACAATCAATCCAGTACAGAAGAGCGCCCCGATGGTCACGATAAAAATGACCGGGTTTTTCATCTGTACTACAGGATGAAACTTTTTCAAAGCTTCCCACAGGGCAGACATTACAATCTCACTGGTGAGAAGATTCTTTTTGTTCTTCAGAATATTTGTACTCATATTGCTACCCTCCTATTAGAATAGCCTGCCAGCCGGCACGAGAAAGTGTTCAATGATAGGCCCGAGAGTCAGCGCCGGAAAAAAAGTCAGGCCGCCGACGATCAAAATTTCGCCGACCAGAAGCACGATAAACACCGTGGTATCTGTGCGAAATGTGCCCGCTGACTCAGGCAGAACTTTTTTCGCTGCCATGCTGCCACCAATTGCCAGCACCGGTAGAATCACCATGAATCTGCCGAAAAACATCGCAATCGACAAGGCGACGTTGAAAAAGTTAGTATTGGCGTTGAGGCCAGCAAAGGCGCTACCGTTATTTCCCGCAGCCGAAGAGAATGCGTAGAGAATTTCGCTTAGTCCGTGCGGGCCCTTGTTGTTGAGGC
>JAKQXK010000705.1 GCA_029561505.1 Spirochaetota bacterium
GAAGGCAGAGGGCAGATTGCCGCAGGCAGTCTTTTCATGCGTCGGCGGCGGTTCAAATGCGCTCGGCATGTTTTACGGATTTCTCAAAGATACAAAAGTGCAGCTGATCGGCGCCGAAGCCGGCGGCCGCGGACTTACCCCCGGAAACCATTCTGCTTCACTGACGGCCGGCAAACCTGGCGTGCTGCAGGGGGCCATGACGTATATCATTCAAACCCCAGACGGACAGGTGCAAGATGTGCATTCAATTTCAGCTGGCCTTGATTATCCGGGGGTCGGCCCCGAGCATGCTTATCTCTTGAAACAGGGGCGAACCGAATACGTAGCGGTACGCGACAAAGCGGCGCTCGAAGCATTTCAAGAACTCGCACAAGAAGAAGGTATAATTCCGGCCCTCGAATCGGCACATGCGGTCGCCGCCGCGAAAAACTATATAGCCGATCTGCGTAAGCAGGGCAAAAAGAATCCGTTGATTCTGATCTGCCTGTCAGGGCGCGGTGATAAAGACGTGCAAGATGTCGAACGCCTGCTGGCGATGCCGCAAGAGCCAGAGCAACCTGAAGATGCACCAGCCGCGCCGCAGTTCAATACAGTACCTACAGTTAAAGTGGTAGCGGCCGGCGAATGATTCTGCCTTTTGAGGTGTCGCCCTTCGACAAGCTCAGGGTGACAGCTTGTCATGCTGCGACGCAGTCTCTGTCTCCAGAGCCTGTCGGAGCATGATGACCTCGTGTCGCATTGGACTCGGCTACGATATACATAAGACAGGCCCGGGCGATCATGTCTGGCTTGGCGGAGTCAGAATCGAAGCGCCGTTTTCTCTCATGGGCCATTCAGACGCCGACGTGCTGCTGCATGCGGTTACCGATGCAATTCTGGGCGCGCTGGGCGATGCTGACATTGGCCACTATTTTCCGCCTTCAGATGAACAGAACCGTAACAGAAAAAGTTCTGACTTTGTGCGTTTTGCCGCAGAACGTATGCGATCCGCCGGATACGGGATTGGCAACGTCGACTGCAATATCATCTGTGAACTGCCGCGCATCTCGCCCGTGCGCGACGCAATCATAGAATCGCTCGCGAGGCTCATCGGCGCCAGCGTAGGCCAGGTGAGCGTAAAAGGGCGCACGAACGAAAAACAAGATTCGGTTGGCGAAGGGCGCGCGGTGGTCTGCCAGGCAATAGTGCTGCTCACGCCTGTGCAGCAAAGCGTATGAGTCGCTACATTCCGTTGCTCGCGCTCGCGCAGGCGATTCTGCAATCGTCAAATATTCACCTCACGACGACCGGTTCGCTCGTCGGCCTGGCGCTGACGCGCAATGAATCACTCTCGACCTGGCCGGCATCGGTTTCGATCACGGTCATGCTGGTCATGACAATTCCGGCTTCGCTCATCATGGGGCGCTTCGGTCGCAAGGCAGGTTTTGTCGGTGCGATCACCGTCGGCACTCTCGGCGCGCTTGCCACAGTTGTCGGCATCACGAGCCAAAGCTTTTCGTGGTTTGTTGCCGGCGCCGCGCTGATGGGGTTCAACCTCGCTTTTGCCAATTACCTCAGATTCGCCGCGGTCGAACTCGTCGACAGCGAATGGAGGGCGCGCGCAATTTCTTACGTTCTCACCGGGGGCGTCATCGCGGCAATTGTCGGCCCTTATCTTTCGAAATGGGGTTATCACCTCGTGCCGCAGCATCCGTTCGCAGGTGGATATCTCTTGCTGCTGCCCCTTTTTGCCCTCGCGATGCTGTTGCTGCTTGTTGTCAGGTTTCGGCCGCCGATGGTCAGGCCTGCCGCGGTGAAAAAGTCGCTAAGTTATCTCTTACAGAGTCGCCGATTTTTAACGCTCGTGTTTCTCGGCGTCGGCGCCTACATTGTGATGGCGATGCTGATGACTGCGACACCACTCGCGATGCACCATCACCATTTGGGGTTCGAAGCAACGACCGAGGTGATTCGTTCGCATATTCTCGGTATGTTTGTTCCCTCGTTTTTTACCGGGCACCTGATACATCGGTTTGGTGTGCGCCGCATTGTCATCGCGGGCGCTTCACTCTACGCCATCTGCATTGTCATAAACTACCAGCCCGCGAGTTACTGGACATTCATGTCATCGCTCATTCTGCTTGGCATCGGCTGGAACTTTCTCTACATTTCGGCGAGCCAGCTTTTGACAGCGATTATCGAGCCTGAGCACCAGAGTGCGGCACAGGCGCTGAATGATTTTGTGATCGCCGCGGGAACCGCGGCCTCGATCGGCTTTACCGGTACTCTTCACCAATTTGCCGGCTGGCGGGTGTTGAACCTCTGGTCGCTGCCGCTGGTGCTATTGCTGGCGTTAGCAGGGTATTCTCTCGGCGTCAAGAACCCAAAACCGGTACGTTAGCAGTCAAGACGCTATCTGAATCCGCTCACAATGCGGTGAAGCAAGAATTCTCGGCCGGCAAGGTCGGCCCCGTCGACGATAAAAAGCCATGTCTGGTCGCGGCCGGTCGGCCGGGTCGAGTTAGGCGCGTGCAACAAAATGAGCGCATGCGATTCTTGTTTTTCGCCCAGATATTCGGGACGCTTGAGCGAGGTGTAATGCAAAGCGTAAAGTTCGGCATCGCGGCCGCGCATTACCTGTTGCAGCGTCAACGGTTCGCCCTTTAGGCCGCGGCTGCGCAAGAAACCCTTTTGTGTGTAGAAAAAATTGTTGATTGTGTGCAGAATTTCGGCCGGCGTAGCCTTGAACGCGGCGAACGCCATACGGGTATCTGTGGCGCTGTCAGCGTAGGTTCTGAGATCGGCGATATTTGAAAGATCAGCTATCAGGTTTGTTTTGCTGCCTCTGCGCCAGAATTCAGGCAGATGAAACGCCACGCTGTCAGCGCTGCAGACGGTGCGCTCGCTGTGGTAACTGCAATCGACGTCCGCGGGTTTTTCGATTTGCAGCGAGGCGTTTCGCCGGTTTTCTATAATGGCACTAAACACATCGTACGAGACAAAGCAGAAAAGAATCACCGCTGCGGCGCTCACGGTTTCACCGGTTTGCCGGTGCCTGCGCGAGAGCAGAAAAAAAATGAGTGAGCCACAGACAAATGCGAAGACTGCGAGCGGCATCAGGCG
>JAKQXK010000008.1 GCA_029561505.1 Spirochaetota bacterium
TAGATTTCTATCGCATGACTTTTTCTGCTGAATTCGTCGAAGACGTTCGCCCTGGGACCAAAATTCGCTATCAGGGCGCATTGGAAATCGGCGAGGTGGAATATCTCATTTCAGGCACCACGGGGCATCGTATCTATGCTAAGGTCAGAAAAGATTTTCCGATACCCAGGGCGGCAAGCAGGGCGTCACTCAGCTCATGGGGTTATTTCGGGGCAAAATTCATCAATATTGAAGTTGTGCCTACCGCTGCAACGGATGCGGTCTATTCACTTGAACATTCGATGCCGCTCGAAAATATCGTCAACTCTTCAATTATGTTTCAGCAATATTACGATGCTATAAGATCTGACGGCGGCAACCTCAGCATGCTCGAACAACGACTTCAACAGCTGCGCAAGACCGTCGCCGACCTAAAGCGAGTGCCTTATGTGCAGCGCGTCTCGGCGCGCAATGTTGTGCGCAACACGACGCGCATGATGAATGGTTTTTTTACGATGGTGAACTCAACGAGCTCTGACCTTTACTCGATGCTGCTCAAAGTTAACGGCGCGAGCGAATTCTTAGTTTATGATCTGAATAAGAACCTGCCGAAAATCAAGGCCAATATGCTGAAACTTGAACAGAGCGTGGCATATGGAAGCGATAGTTTCAGTGCGCGACTGCTGCACGAAGAAACGCTATATTTGTTGCTGCTTGATTATGCCCGCTATGCCAATGAAAAACTGAATGACATGGCGTCGGCACCCTACAGAATTTTCTTCAACAACTAATGGCTGAAAAAATTCGTCTCAAAGTCAAATGCCATGCCTGCGGCTATGTCATGGAAGGCACGTCGAAATACGGCAAGGGCAATTATCACCCAGAGGGGCTTGATTTTCAGTTTACCGCCGTGGGTAAGCTGGTAGATAAAGCTGGTAATTCTCGGGTAAAGGGTGAAGTGACTATTCTCTGCCCGAATTGTGAAACGCGTAATCGTTTTGATATTTAGTCTGGGCTTTGCATACGGTCTATCTGCCGAATGCAAAAAGCTACAGGCCTACCCTGAAGGGCGAAAGGCCTGGGCGCGCTGGAATACGCAATTTTCTACGGTTCTCTACCCTGAAAAGACCCAGGTCTGCATCGGCAGGCAATATTTTTATGAAATTAAGGGCGGTGCAGGTATGGCATCTGCCCTTGATCGGCAAAAGGGGCGAATTGTTTTGCGTCACACAAATACCGCGCAACTGCGGCACGAACTTGCACACCTGTACCTCGACCTAGCTTGGAAGGTTTTGCCCTATCGGGTCTCAGAGCCCTTCGCCAGAGTGCTGGAACAGCCAAAAGACTGCTCCCTGGCCCTAGCCCAGCACGACCAGCAAGCTGTCGAATTGCAGGCGAGATGGCGCCAGAGACATACGGCGAACTTCTGCGAAATGGTTACGCTGTTGCGTGACGTGCTGCGCGCCCCTCTACCGGTTCGCGAAGCATTGCCACTGGGGTGATTATTTCTTTTTCGTCGGAGAAAATTTCGCGACGAGCGGAGAGTCAGGTGATCGACGTACAAACTCTGCCCATTGTTCTTGCGCGCGCTTTTTGTCATTTTTCTGCGCGGCCAAAATTGCATAGAGCAGCGGAACCTCAGAGACTGCGGGTCTTTTCGCCTCAAGGACCTTGATCCATTTTTCGGCGACCGCGGCGTCGCCCATCTTTAATGCGCGAAATGCCATGTCGGTATAGATCCACACGTGATCAGGATTCAATGACAATGCCCGATTCAGATGGTTCACCGTCTTGTCTACATCACCTGTGAGGGCGTACATATACCATGCGTCGGCGTCTGTTTCCTTGTCTGTCAGGTCTTTTTCAATGAGCTTGCGCGCATCTGCTGATTTACCCGACATCATAAGCAGAAACACTGTCGCTTTTTTTGCCTGTGTATTCTGCGGCTGCTGAGCGAGCACAGCTTTAGCGAACGCATCGGCCGAGTTCTGGTAGTCACTTGCAGTCTCACCTATCTGTGAAAGAACGAATGCCTCGTGAGCATAAGCGTATGCGATCAGCGCCTGGCTGTCAAGGTGGTCGGGCTTTTGCTCGAGCACTTTTTCGAGCATCGCAATCGCTTTCTGCGTCGATACCATGTCGCGCTTCGCGAACGCGAGCGCAGCGTCTTTAAAGTCGTTATCAATATTAGACGCGTGTGCCGCTGAGAGAAAATTCACAACTAACAGCAGAATTGAATAGATGACGAAGCGCCCGAAAACTTCGAGCAGTTGGTTGCCCATAGTTGAGTGTCGGCGCTTCAAGGCCGAAGCGTGAGAAATATGGGCATTTCAGGAGTCGCCTGAAATGCCCGCCGAATATCTAGAGTCGTTCTTTGTCGGTAAGGCTCTTTAAGAAGCCAACAATTGAAGCGACATCTTTTTCGCCTAACTCTTTGCCAAGCTGGTGATAGGCCATTTTCGCTACCGCCTCAGACAGAGTAGCGACACTGCCATCGTGAAAATACGGCTCTGTCAATGCAACATTTCGCAGAGATGGAACCTTAAACATGAATTTATCTTCTTCTTTCTTTGTCAATTCATAGCGACCAAGATCTTTGGTTTCATAAGGGCGTGCCTGCCCAAGCTTGCGGTAGCTATTACCACCCAGCAACGGACCAATGTGGCAAGTCGTGCAACCCTGGTTCATGAAAGCCTGCATACCGATCAGCTCTTCTTTTGTGAGCGCTTTGTCATTGCCGTTAATGAAATCATCAAAGCGGTCACGCGTTATGAGGGTGCGCTCGAATGCCGCGATCGCATCGGCGATGCTCTGGTATGTGATAGGGTTCTTAACCGTCGGATATGCCTTTGCGAACGCCTCTTTATATTCAGCAATCGCCGAGATTTTTTGCACGACCGCCTTCTCGCTTGGCATGCCCATCTCAACCGGATTCAGCACGGGGCCTTTCGCCTGCTCAGAAAGGTTGGCGGCGCGACCATCCCAAAACTGAGCGAAATGAAAGCCTGCGTTTAATGTCGTTGGCGCGTTGCGCCCACCGAGCGAACCTTTCGCGCCAGGGCTGAACTTGGTGTTGTCTACCCCGCCCTTTTTGCCTTCAAGAATGTGGCAGCTGGCACACGACTGCGTATCATTGATCGAAAGGCGGCGGTCGTTATAGAGCATTTTGCCGAGAGCGATCAGCTCGGGCGTGTCTTTTTCTGAACCGGGCATTTTGGCCGGCAGTGTGCCGAACGCCGATTTTGCGCGGGTGCGCAGGTCTGCATAATCAACCTTGGGGCCACACTGTATTGCAGCCAAGGCTGCGATAAAGTATATTAAGTATTGTTTCATACTTCATAAAATATACAAAGCGCTATGCTCCGGCAAGTATTTCATGACAAATCATTGACGCTGTTCATCGCAGCCTTTGAACCATTTGGCGGCCGAGACTGCAATACCTCTGCCGACCTGCTGCACGCGCTGAAATCGTCAGGTTTACCACCAGGCATTCAACTGGCGGGCGACGCCGTTCTGCCGGTCGATTTCGCAACGGCCTGGAAGCGCCTTGGGCCCGAAATTCGCCAAACAAAACCTGACTTGCTTTTGCTCATGGGCGAAAAGAAAGGGGGATATCTCACTCTCGAAAGGTTTGCGCACAACAAGCGGCGCGACGGCAATTCTCAGACCGAGATTCTCTCTGGTAAACCAAAGCGCCTCAACACCCGCGCAAAACTCGATCAGATTTTTGAAATGTTGCGCCAACTCGGACAAAACAGATTCAGACCCGGCAAATATGCAGGCGACTACCTCTGCAACTACATCTACTTCATGGCCTTGATGAGCGAACCCGAATTGCCGGCATTATTTCTGCATGTGCCGGCAAGAACTGCAAACCAATTTAGCGCAACCAAAAACGCGTGGCTGAACGCGATGCACGATCTGCTTTCTGCATGGGCAGCTTATCCCGGTTCAATCGGCGATGTTCGCGATCGTATAAAAGCAATTGACGGCGCTGCTACAAACGACATGCCGCGCGAAAACTAAAGGAGATTACTCATGGCTGACAAACATCTGGTTGCTTGCGAGCAAGAACACGAAATGGTAACTGTACTGAAACACTTTAAGAAAGGTTCTTCGAAAGAGAACGTTGACAAAATGCAGAATGCATGCCGATCATGGAAAAAAGACGGCGGCGCAAAATACAAACCCAAAAACCGCGACAACTTCTATAAATACCTGCAAGAAAAAGGTGTTCTCGGCAAACTCTCTTAATGCTGGCAACCGGAAAAAAAGTACCCGCATCGCTGACTGGCATTTTGGTCGGCGATGGTGAACCCCACAAGATCAAACTTTCAGAGCTTTGGCAAAAGAAACCACTGATTCTGTATTTCTACCCTAAAGACAGCACACCTGGTTGTACGACTGAAGCTCAGTGTTTTCGCGACAACAGTGCAGCACTAAAGAAGGCGGGTTACACCGTCGTTGGCTGCTCGAGAGATAACGAGAAAGCGCACAAAAAATTCATCGACGCACAAGAACTCAATTTTCCACTGCTGTTCGACGACACGGGCAAGATCACAGAAGCCTTCGGTGTCTGGGCTGAGAAGTCAATGTATGGCCGCAAATACATGGGTATTCTGCGCGCCACCTTTGTCATAGACGGTTCAGGAAAAATCACGCATACCTTTGACAAGGTTTCTGTCAAAACGCACGCACTGGATATTCTCAAGGCCGTCAAAGCCTGACCAACTAACCCACGCTTTAGCGCGTCAGCACCCGACCAACAGCGTCTTTCCAGAGTTTCAGTTCACGCTCGCGCTGGGCGCCTGTCATCACTGGGTGAAAGGTAGCCGCCGGCGGGTTCAGGCTTGCGAGATCTGCTGGCGACGACCAGATTTTTGCGCCCAGGCCCGCAAGGTACGCAGCACCCAAAACAGTCGTCTCGGCATTTCGGGGTGCTACGACCGACGTACCCAAGATACCTGCCTGAAATTCCATTAGGTAATTGTTTCGCGTTGCGCCCCCGTCAACCTTGAGCACAGGCAGCTTTAGGCCGCTATCGGCCTGCATCGCAGCGATCACGTCATAAGATTGCAGCGCAATTGCCTTG
>JAKQXK010000026.1 GCA_029561505.1 Spirochaetota bacterium
ACTCGAGCACCGGCAGCTATTATGGGATATAGTGCACTTTCACAGCCGTAGGGCTGTGAGAAAAGGTGCGTTACGGGCAGATATTTGATTGACCGGGTGGCTCGAGGCAGCTAAGCGACCGTTAATTCGTCACTTGCCGAATTAACAAATAATATGAGCCTCAAAAACGCACTCTACACCAATGAGTTTCAAAACCTGAAGCAGACGCTCTACGCGCGCAAGAATTTGCCCTTTGCCGACCTGGTCGAACGCGTACGCGACGAGCTTGATCTTGAAATTATGGTCAGCCTCAGAGATCGGGAAAAAATACCCGCTGAAGGCAGACTGCTCATAGCCGCGAACCATCCGCTGGCATTTCTCGACCTCATTGCCGTTTATTCTACGGTTCACGGCATCAGGCGCGACATCACGGTGATCGCCGATTCACTGCCCGAATTCACGAGCGACGATGGTACGGTCATTCTGAACCCCGGTAAACACCGACCTTACACCACGCTGCGCAAGGTACAAAAGGCTCTGCAAGAAGAGCGCGCGGTGATCTATTTTCCCGCAAAAACCCGGCACTGGCGCCTCAACCAGATCAGCGACGGCGACTGGTCAAAGGCCGTCACCCAAATGGCATCGAGCTGGCAGGTGCCGGTCGTCGCGATGCACATCGCCGCGCGCAACCGCCTTTCGCACTATTTCTGGACAGCCGTTTCAGGCCTTTACTCTGATATCTCTCTTGATTCAGAGATCAAGAGCCAGAAACATTCATCGATCAGCCTCGCGGTTTCTCACCCGATTATGCCCGAAGCGTTTGCCGGCATCAAAGCGGGCGCGGCGGCAAAACTCTTGCGCAAGCACGTCTACCAGATTGGCCGCGGCAAACCCGGCACATTTCGCACCACCAAGAATATTGTACACCCAACTGACAAGAAGCAGATTCTGAACGACGTCATGCAGGCCGAAGTGCTCGGCGAAACCGAAGACAAAATCAGCATTCTGCTCGTGCGCTATGAAACGGCCCCCGCACTGATGCGCGAGATTGGCCGCCTGCGTGAACTGACGTTTCGCAAGGTGGGCGAAGGCACGCTGCGCAAAATTGACCTCGACGATTTTGATGAGCACTACCTGCACATCGTACTTTGGGATGCCGCGGAGCTCGAAGTCGTCGGCGCCTACCGTCTTGCGGCTGGTGACGAAATCTACCGCAGCCGCGGCCCCGCCGGGTTTTATACCTCGACGCTCTTTCGTTTCAGCGAAGAGTTCGAAAAGTACCTGCCGCAATCGCTCGAACTCGGGCGCAGCTTCGTGCAACCTGCCTACTGGAACAGCCAGGCGCTCGATTATCTCTGGCATGGCATCGGGGCCTTTATTGCGAAAAACCCGCAGTACAATTACCTGTTCGGGCCGGTTTCAGTCAGCGCTTCGTATTCAACCGAAGCACGTGAGATGCTCGTGTGGTTCTACAGCCGTTGGTTTGGCAAGACCGACGGCCCCGTACGCGCGAAACACCGTTTTGCTTACCGCGCGGGCCACGTGGCGCAGATCGAAAAGGCCTTCAAGGCTGAAGAATACAAACAGAGTTTTAAGGAGCTCAAGCAAAACCTGAAACATTATGGCTATGCGGTGCCGACGCTGTACAAACAGTACACTGAACTCTGCGACGACGGGGGCGTGAGTTTCTTTGATTTTGGCATCGACAAAGATTTTAACAACAGCCTCGATGGCTTTATCTTTCTCGATATCGGCAAAATTAAAGAGGCAAAACTCGAACGTTATGTCTATTCAAAGCGCGCTAAGACTGAATGGTCAGCCGACCGCCAGCGAGCTGCCAGTGTGCCAGTTTAAAATGCAGGCCGCCCTTTAGTTCGTGAATGCGTTCATTCGCGGCTATGACCACCGTCGCGGCCTCGGGTAGCGCATTCAGGTAAGCGAGAGCCTCAGAGAAAAATCGGTCACTGAGCGCCATGAACCCCTCGTCGATGAGGTAAACCGGGGCAGCTTCAAGAAACGCGCGGGCGAGCAGTACCCGTGTTTTTTCGCCCTCTGACAGCGTGGCGAATTTGCGCTCAAGCAGCGCATTTACAGCAAATGCCTGTATCACCGGCGCCACACTTTCTGGCAGCGTACTTTCATATTCATAAATTGAACCCGAAAGGCGCGAAGCGAGCACCTCGGTCACCGTCATGCCGGGCAAGAAATAATCAAAATGTGCGGCCGCGACCAGCTGCACCTTTTGCCAAAGCTCACGGCGCGCGTTGTGGGTTAAGGTGTTTTCAAATTCGAGCACCCCGCTCTGCCAGGCTGGGCGAAAATCACCGTGCAGAATGCGCAGCAGGGTGGTTTTGCCCGACCCATTCGCCCCCGTGAGCAAAATTCGTTCACCTGCAGAGAGACGAAACGACAGATCTTTGAAGATCAGCTGAAAGTCGTGGTAGAAGTCGGCGCCCTCACACCGCACCAGCAGAGCTACCCCCGGGCGGTGTTCTTGCAGTGGCTGGGTCTCAGGTGTTGCGGTTGCAGCCTCACTTTTTACAGGCATTTCAGACACCGCGCCGTCTTGCACGTGCAGGCGCCGCGTGACAGAAGAAAGCCAGGCGCGATTGGGCACATGCCCGGTCATCAGCAGCGAGGCAGATTCGCTGATTTCTGAAATCCACCTTGTGACGCGCTCTGCGACATTTTCTGAGAGGCTGTTCAGCACTTCATCGAGCAAATAGAGCCGGCGCTGAAACATGTCGGCGCGCGCAATGGTTGCAAGCCGCATTTCACCAAGCGACAGTGTCTTCAGGCGGCGGCCCGCCAGCGCCTGCAGCTGCCAGCGTTCAATCGCAGCCTCGGCGCGCTGCTTATCTTCGGGCATCAGGTCGCGGTAGACAAAGTCGTCGCCGTCTGCGTGGCCGAGTAAAAAATCAATGACCGTATTCTGTGCATAGAGCTTCTGCAGGCGCAGCTGCTCGTCGCGGCTGATGAGCGCGACGTGTCGGCGCAGATGAAACAGCGTTTCGTGCTCAGCGAGCCAGGGAAACTCACGCTGCCCTGCGTTTTGCCATGGGTGCAGGCGAGCGGCGAGCAGATAGAGCAATGAGGTTTTGCCCGCACCGTTTTCGCCCGAGATATAGATGCGGTCGCCGGCAAAAATTTCGAGATGAATATTGCCGAGAACCTGCCGGGCCGCGCGCGCAACGCTCACGCCTTGAAGGCGCGCAATCAGCTCTGTGCGCATCGAAAATACCAGGCAAAACCTGATATGAGCCGCCAGACATCAGGCAATTGCTTCAGCGACACCGCGGTATCGGCATGGCCGATAAAGGGCGACACCACGAGGCGTGCGCGGCGCATCAACGGATAAAGTTCAGTCGACTCGCGTGCGGGTATCACATCATCGCTCGCGCCGTGCAGCAGAAATACGGGAGCTTTGACTTGGCCGGCGACTTCGGCGACATTGTAAGCTGCAAGGGTATCGTTCATGACGGTGAGAAGCCGGTTACCGAGCTCGCGCCGAAAGGGTTTGTCGTTTTCTATTTTGTGCACGAGCCTCTGTTGCGCGGGCGTCAAACGTTTCATTTCTGCCGCAGCCATTTTGGTCTGCGAAAAGCCTGAGAGATTCTTGTTTCGCGATGCAGTCGCGTTCCAGTTGTCATGCGCAGCCGCGAGATAATAGCGCTTCAGCCCCTTGCCGATTTTCAGGCGTGGTAAAAAATTCGCGAGAATGATGAGCCTTGCATACGCATCGGCATCGTCGGTGTGCATGAGATAGTGCAGCGAGCGTTCGATGCGCGAGAAAGCTCCCAACGCGCAGACGGCCGTGATGAGATTTGCAATGCGAGAATCGGCTGCCGCCTTTAGGCAAATCGCACCAGAAAATGAAGGAGCGAAAAGCGCGGCGCGGCCTTGCGGGCAAACTTTGGCATCGCGGCAAATTGTTTCGACGAGTCTAATGAAAACTTCGATGCTCTCGCCCGTAACCTGCAGATTACGTATGTCGGGAATCTCAGGACAAATCACGTTAAACCCTGCACTCGCGAGTGCGAGCGCGGCTTTTGTCTGCCTCGGGTCAGAAATGCCCAGCGGCGACATGCCGTGCAGAAAAATGATCGTGGTGGCAGCGGCTGAACCGCCGCGATAGTAGTCTGCTGTGTAGCGCGCTCTACCGAGTTCAAGGCTCAGCGTCTGCCGGGTCGGCGCCGGTCGCGGCACACGACTTCGCTGCTGCGCGACAATAAAGCGAAACGCCGCCTGAAAACCGGTCAAACGGCAGACGGGGCGAGACCGTGCTTTTGGCGGCTTACCAGAATATGGTGCATACCGAAGAGCACGGCACTGAAGAGAGCATCACCGGCGAGAGAGTTTTGAAAGAAAGGCAGCGCCATCGCATAACATTCGGCGAGGCCTTGCAGGCTTTTTGCATACATATCTTGCATCATGAACACACCGAAGTTCGTGATCACAAAGAAGAGCACGCTGCCCGCGAGCGTCACGCCGGTAACCTTGAGAACGCTGCGGTTTTCACGCAGCATATTGCCAAGCAGCGCCGCAAGCACCATTGAAGTATAGACAAAAGGCAGCGTCGAGTGAAGCCCAAGAAAAGCATCAGAGACGAGCATCGCGGCAATCGCCAGCGATATGCCCAGATAACGGTTGGCAAACACAGCCGAACCGAATAGCGCCACCGCCATGACCGGGCTGAAATTCGGCGGGTGCGGCAGAAAGCGGGTGGCCGCAACGGCAACAATGAGGCCCGTCGCGACTATCAGGTTACGCATGAACATGCAACTCGAATTGGCCTTCGATTCGCAACGTCAAGGCGAATTGCAGGCCATCGTTTCACGCCAGAATATCAGGCGGATTCAGTAGTTTCTGGTACACCTGCGCCAGTGGAATCTGCGCACCCCAGAACCGGGCCGTCTGGTTTGCCGCATTGACGGCCAATGGCGCCTTATCTTTCATCACCTTGTCAAACGCCTCTTTCAGATAATCCCGAAAGCCCTCTGCGCTCTTGATGTCTGGATACTTTTCCCTGACCGTCGGCCACAGCGTGAGAGTGAAGAAATCCCACACACGTTCGATGGCGTGCAGCTCTTGCCAGCCACAGCCAAAATAGTCGGCGATAAAACGCGCCAGATTTTCTGTGCGCTGCCGGTTTTCTTCAGTCGGGGCCATTTTATAACCCGAAAGCGCCGAACCGAAGTTATGGTAAATCGCGTTACAAAAGCCGTTATCCCACAGCGTGGCGAGCTGTGCGATCTCGGCGCGCGCGACTGCGAGATATTCGACCTCGGTAATGCTTTTAGCCCTCTGCATCGCAGCAATCGTCGACTTGAGGTATGCATTGGTCGCTGGTACCGATATGCCCGCACCACCCGTCAGAGTCGGTGTGTCTTTGATCTGCTGCTGCGCGCGGGCAAACTCATGAATGAGCTGCAACCGCGAAATATCAGTGAGCAGATGCTCTTCTGCAAGCCGGCGCATAAACTGAATCGCCGAATCGCATTCTTTTTCAATCTGAAAAATGCGTTCATAGGCCTTACCAGCGGCGCCCGATTTGGCTTCGGCTGAGATGCTTGCATACGCCGCGTGGTAACCCTTGGCTGCGTCGGCAACCGTCGGTACGCCGCTCGAACCGTCTGTCGGCTGCGCCATCGCAGCTTCAGTCATCAGGTTCGTGAGCCGACCGTAAAAATTCTGTGCGCTCGCGGCCGCATGAAAAGCGCCATAATCGGCAGAGGCTTCGCCGAGCTTTTCAAACTCGCTGAAAAATGCGAGCAGCGGTACAATTTTCGGGTGCGCCGGCCCGAGTTTTTTTACATAATTATCAATGCCCGATTTGTAACTGTCGAGCATGCCACGGCTTCCCTCGTCCATTGTTGTCTCCTTTAAAAATCAGGCCTTAATTTCAGCGAATATTTCGCCGAGGCGCTGCATGCGCGCCGCGTCAAAGAACACCACGTATGCATAGGGCGTGTCGTTCAGCGATTGCCACTTGAAGGTTGGGTCAAGCCCGAGTAGCTCGGTGTATGTCTGCAGCACAGCCGCCCGACGGCCGGCAGTGAATTCACCAACCGGTTCAGTCATGCAGGCGATCACACACTGTATCAGCGTCGATGCGAGCGATAGCTTCTGGTGGCTGCGCGCATCGATCGCTGAAGCCTCGGTCTGCGCACTGCTCAACAGATTTACCAGGTCGCCATGGTTCTGCGCCTTTTCTGCGGTGTCATACCGCAATTTTGCAGCCTCGAGCTTATCGGCATTTCCGAGCTTGTGGTAGAGTCGCATCAGGTTCATATATTTATCCATCTGCTCGGCGCGCGCGACGGCGAACATGCTCGCGAGCGGGCCGAGTTTCTGTCCATATTCTTCAGGGGTGCGACTTTCGGTGACGATGCGCAGGTATTCTTTATATACCGCAATTTGCGCGCCATGCAGGTGATCCGCGCTCTCGGCGTCGGCGAGCCGTGCGGCAAAATAGCGCCGGGATTCGTCGAGTGTATCGCTCATGGGTCGGGGGTAGATCCTCAAGCGCTGCTGTCAATGGAATCGCCGTCAGAAGCCAGACTTATGAGAATTCGTAGACAGCGGGTCTCGCCTGCAAAGTATGCCGTCACCCGAAAGGGTTGTTTTGGCCCTAAGGGCCAGTTAACTGGGGTTGTAGCACCGAAGACGGAGACCTCCGGCAAATCAAGAGATTCGCCTGCGGTCGCAGTTGGTTAGAGCAACCGCCCTAATTATTTTTTAGAAACTGGGGTTGTAGCTCAGTTGGTTAGAGCATCCGCCTGTCACGCGGAAGGCCACGGGTTCAAGTCCCGCCAACCCCGCAATTTTTCCTCTTCTTTGAATTCAAGAACTACCCTATTCCCGCTTTCCCGCCTGTCACGGCAAGGTCTTATGTCACATGGCAAATGAGCTCACCAAGGGTCTGCAATACCTGACCGTGCTCGGCCCCGGCAAAGTCATCGTGCTGTTGTCGACGATGCCGGGCGATAAGCTCAACTACCTCTCACGCCACATCGAGCATAAAAAGATTCTGAAAGTTCTCTCGCAGACCTCGGTACGCCAGGTTTCGGCCATCGTGCGCCAAAGCAATGTCGAGGCGCTGGTCACGCTGATGAATTCGCTCGAAGCCGATGCCTCGATCGAGCTGATGAACCGCCTCGATCTGCAAACCATCGTGCTGTTTCTGAGCAACCTCGAGACCGAGCGCCTTGTCAAAATTGTCGCGGGCGTCGGCGTCGAACGCATGCTCGAACTATTGAACGCGACAGGCGCCGAACGTGCTCTGCTGCTCACGCAACAGATACCCGCTGAAAACCTCGTGGGTCTCATTAAAAAAGTGCCGATGGCGCAGCTCGCCCCGCTCGCGACGGGCCTCAAACCCGAGTTTCTGCGCGATCTCGTGCGCACCGATTCAGCCGAACACATGGCTGCACTCGTCAACAGCGTCGGATCTAAAAACGTCATGCAGCTTGTGCACCACTTGGGCGAAAAAGACGTGCTGCATCTGGCACAGCACTTCAAGGCGCAGAAGCTCAAGAACCTCATTTACATGATCCATGGCATGAAGTTGAAACCGCAGAAGGTGGTGAAGGTCGCCAAAAAGAAAACAGCCGCGGTAAAAAAGAAATCGACCAAAAAGAAAAAGAATACGACGAAACGTAAACAGGCTGCCTGACACGCTTTCACAGCGGGGCTGCCTCAATTCACGAAAATTCGCGACGCGCTGTCGGCGTCTCTGCCGGCGCTCATAAACCATGACTGACTTTGCAGCGCTGCGCCGCGAATTTGACCTTCGTCCCGACCTTGTATGGCTGAACAACTGCGGGGTGAGCGTACCGCCGCTGGCGCCTGCGAGAGAAGTGAAAGGTTATCTCGACGCATTCATGCGTGAAGGCATTCTGCAATCGGCTAAACCCCACGGGCAGATTAAACGCAACATACAGTCACGTTTCGCAGAGCTCTTGGGTGGGTCGGCGCATGAATATGCGATATTGAACAACACGGCTGAGGGGATGACTTTTATCGCGCAGAGCCTGCCGCTCGAGCGCGGTGACAAAATTCTGCTGGTTGAGCGCGAATACCCGAGCAATGTATATCCTTTTTTGCAGTTGAAACGCCAGGGTGTTGAGATTGCATTTGTTTCACCCGGCAAATCGAGCGCCGAGTTTATTGAAAATATTCGCGCAGAACTAACGACCAATGTGCGCGCCATGTCGCTCTCGGCGGTTGACTGGCTCACGGGCCTCAAATTCGACCTCGCGGCTATCGGTCGCCTGCTCAAAAGCCGCGGCGTTGCTTTCATTCTCGACGCCGCGCAGGGCGCCGGCCATGTCGATATCGACGTTAAGGCGCTCGGCGTAGACGCGATGGCGTTCTCTTGCTGGAAATGGCTGCTCGGCCCGTTAGGTTCAGGCGGCTTATTCATCGACGACGCATTCTTGAAGAAGCTCGACATCCGCGTAGCGGGCACCTCTTCTGTCAAAAACGACGATGTCTATCTGCCGCACCGCGAAGACTATAAAGAAAGCGTTGAACGTT
>JAKQXK010000027.1 GCA_029561505.1 Spirochaetota bacterium
TCTCTTCCATCTGCACGCGGGTAAAAACCTGCAGGCGTTTCCAGCGGCGAATCGGTTCGGCTACCCGTTCGGGAGTGAAACCGTTTTTAATCTGCACGAGCACTGCGTTGACGTACGGGTTCACGCTCTGCGAAGCGAGAACACCTTGCAATAAACCCGGCACCCCAGGGCGGTTGAACGCGGGGTTTGCCGCGGTGCGCCGGCGCTGCTGCTGAATGGCGTCGTTGTCTTTCAAGAACTGCGCCTCTTGCGCGTCTTTGAGCGGAATAAACAGCATCGGGTCGCCACCCGAAGAGACCATACGCCGGGTTAAGCCCACGACGTGGTAATAGTTGCGGCGAATCTGCACCCGGTCACCTAAGGCAAAACCCGCGGCGATATCGGCGACCGCTTCATAGTGGCCGCGTGTGATGTGGCGGCCTGCGAGCAGATGTCCGGGCTGGCCGGGTTCACCCGGTGAGCCCGGTACGATGCCGACGACCATCACCCTGACATCCGCCTTAGTCGCCCTCACCTGCATGCTGAGATATGTAACGTTGGCTGCGCGCGCCACGCCCGGCACGCTGAGCAGGCTGCGGTACGTATCGTCGTAGATGCTCGACGGTTCGGCGTATGGCCCGAGCGTATCTTTTTGTACCACCCAGAGGTCGGCGCCGCTGTTGTCGAGCAGCGTCATAGCATCGTCGACCATGCCGCGGTAGACACCCGCCATCGTCAGCGTCACGCCGATCAAGAGGCCCAGCCCCACACCCGTGAAGACAAATTTGCCCCACGAGTGCATAATGTCCCGACCGGCGAGGCTGATCAACGCGGCGCTCCGATCAGCTTGTCGGTGATCTTGATGCGGCTCATCGACTTCAGCGGCTTCTGGCTGTAGACCACGACGCGATCGCCTGCCTGAAGACCTTCGAGTATCTGCACATTGCCTTCGAGATCGGCGGCACCGGCTTTCACATGTTTAAAGAGGATTTTGCTCGTACTGCCTTCGAGCGCCCACACGCCGAGTTCTCCCGCAACCCGCACGAGACTGGCGTTGGGGATCGTGGGTTTTGCCGTCAGCGCTGGCAGAACAATTGTGACTTCTGCGAGTTCACCGATCGGCGGCAGTGGCACGGGTAGCTTATCAAACACAACCTTCGCAAGCGTTTCTTCAGTAATCGCATCGGCGAGCGGCTCGACACGCAGCACGCGACCCGCGAGTGGCGCACTCTGTGAACGCAGCACTATTCTACCGGCGAGCCCGCCTTTAAGGCCTGCCGAACCCACCTGATCGAAGCGCACATTGATCCACAATGATTTGGGATCAACCACTTCGACGACAGCCTGGCCGGCGACGACGGTTGTACCCGGCTCGGCGCTGCGCTGCGTGACCAAACCCTTTACGGGTGACAGAAGCCGCAGGTTGGCACTCACACGCAGCGGATTTTTCGCGCTGCCCGACGCGCGCCCCAGATCTTCACGCGCAGATGCCACCGCAGCGCGCGCTTCAGCGGTCTCTGCTGCAGAAGCGGCAGGCGACTGGGCAAGCAGTTCGCGCAGATTATTTTCGGCGCTCGCGAGACGGCTGCGCGCGTCGCTCTCTTCTTGCTGAAGCGCCTTGCGGATAAAATTGCGTTCTGCGTCGGTATTGTTTAGAACATCGAGATCAGGCCGTTCCATTTCGGCTAAAAGCTGGCGCGTGCTGACACGATCGCCGACATTGACGAAAACATTGCGCACCCGGCCCGGCGCATTGGGGCCGATCTTAAAGAGAGACTTCGCTTCAACGGTGCCGATACCAAACAAGGCCGGCGAAACCTCGCGCACTTCGACGGTGGTCACAGTGACAGGCACGGGAGCCAGCGGCCCCGAGCGCAGCACCACGAAGAAGAAGAGCGCCACAAGCGGCACAACCCCCGCGATAATCAGCGCCATTCGGCCGCTCACCGGCAAAGGTATTGCCTTTAAACGGTCGCGAAGACTGTGCATCAGGTTTTGATCTTTTCTCAGCATGGTTTACCTCTTTTTGTCATAAATGCCGG
>JAKQXK010000060.1 GCA_029561505.1 Spirochaetota bacterium
CTTGGCGCCGCTGGCTGTTGCGTTGGCTGCTGCCATCGGGCGTCACGAGACCTCATTGACGTCAAACATGGTCTTGGGCTGGAGTCAGACGGACCCAAGGCGAGCGCTTCGTCATGTTGAACGAATGACCATTCAGCACCGAGACGCTATCATTACATCGTTTTTTTAAAATTAGACTCGGAAGCCAGAGAATGTCGAATGAATCGATTGAATTGGAAGGTCCGGATTTTTCGCGTTTTGCGAAGAAGAACGCAGAATGGGTGCTTTTGTGCCCTTCTATGGCGGTCGTGCACCAAACTCTTGGCTTAGGAACTGTCGAAACCATAGTTCCCCGCGAAGGGCGCTCGCCCTTGTTCTGTATTTTCTTTGCTAGTACAGAAAAAATCAGTAAATTTAATCTAGATGCATTCGATAGTGGAAAGCTTTCCGTCGTAGGCTTGCCTCCAGTCCTCACTACTAGATTTCGAGTATGGAAGACGGACTTCGAGCGTATTGAGGCTGAACGTGAAACCGCAGTAAAGGCTGCTCGTGCTAAGGCAGAAGACGAAGAGAAGAAGGCTTTGGAGTGTCGCAGAGAGGTAGAGTCTCGCGTTTATCCATTTTTTGGTTCTACGGTGGAGGTTTCGCCTTACGCATCTGCTTTGGAATATATAGAAAGGCACGAAGCAGCGAGAATTGAGCACTACCGCAAGTCGCTCCCGCCTCGCATTGAATGGCTTAAAGATTGGGCACCAAAAGTTTCGCAGGGTGAGGCTGGTCTTGAGCCGATGTGGTCTGAGGGGCGAGCAGCAGCTTCTTATCTTAAAAAGCAAGGCATTGCACATCTGTGGCACTTTACTGATATTCGGAATCTGCCAAGTATTTATGAGTCAGGCGGGCTTCTTAGCTCCCTGGCATTGAAAGCACTGGGCGCTAAGAACGTGCAGGTGTGGCGGAGTTCGAACGATGAATCTATTCGGCGAGATAGAAAGCACCGTCGCGACGATTCGGTTAGGCTTAGTTTTATTGCAAATTCATTTTTCTTTCAAAGAGCGAATCGCAACGCACGTCTGGTTTGGCTTCGTTTTTCTCCATTAGTGCTGTCGTTGGGAGATGTTTCGTACTCTCGTGGAAATGCCGCTTCCGATTTTGCTTCACTGTACCTGAGGCCGGACTCTCTTGGGCTGGATTGGGAGCAGATGAAGTCCTTCAGTGGTTGTCAGACAGAGGACGGGCCGCCGCTGTCGTATCCGACAAGTTATGCGTCGGAATGGGACGACCCAGAAAGTACCCGAATGAAGAAAGTTAATCTAAATTCTGAAGTTTTGGTCAAGCACTTCCTTCCCTTAGACTTCTGTACTGGAATTTTCGATGTTCAAAACGGAGTGCGAATTCCGCTTGGTTGGAAAAAATAACCTCCTAAGGATTTGAAGAATGGCTGTAAGACCCTTGTTTGTTCCTTCGATAGAAAAAAATAGTCTAATTCAGAGAATTGACCTTGGTTTTCAGTGGCATGCTGGTATGGCTGTAACTCAGAAACAAAAATCTATTAGGTCTTTGCATGAGTCGGCGTTAAAAAAAGGTTTTGAGAGGGTCCTTGAGATTTCATCAAAGTCTGAGAATCCTATTGGCGTGAAGCTAAGCGCGTTTAATCTTCGTTATCGACTCGGAGATGGTAGGCAGGTGTCAGTGGAAAACATCTATCAGGCTGGAAAGTGTTTTGAGCGGGGTGGTCCCTTTGTTGAACTGCTAGACAAGACCCCTAAAGAGGCCAAACAGGACCCAAGACTTAGTTGCAGCGGAAGCTTGATAGCTTTCGACTTGAACGGCGAGGCATGGCCCTTGATACCTGTCACGGCTTTCTATGATTGGGTGTACCTGTCTGCACTAAGGCAGTCACCCCTTTTGGCTGAGAAGCTAATGGGGTTTGATGGATTCACTGATATTGAATTTAATCCCGAGCGTTCTTTGAACTGTCAAGCGGCTTCAGCCGCACTGTTTGTCGCACTTGCACGTGGAGGGGAGCTGGAAGCGACCTTGGCTAATCGAGATTCTTTTCTTCGTCGCTTAAATCCTTTCGGTGCGAAACTAATGTCGGCTCAATCTAGCCTTTTCTGAAGCGGACTGATACGGCGACGCCTTCCGTTCCCTTGGATATGGCGCTTGCTAAGAGCCTTGCTCTTGACAGGTGGGCGATGCTGGCGCACCGCCGTACGCCTGTCGGATACCGTGGTGGGGCTGTTCGGTAGTAAGCTGATAGTCGAATTCGTGTGGCGGTCGCTAACGACGCTCTCGTTAAGAAAGCTGCTTCGAAACGCTGGCGCAGGGCAGTGAATCATGACCTGCGCTTTGGCCTGCTGTAGCTCCACTGATGAAGCGCCCGGTCGACCTTGCGCAGTTGCTTAACCACGTGTGAGCTACTATAATCTGTGTCCTGATGAGTAAATTTTACCTCGGTAGCCCGTAGTTACGGGGGCAACTCTGGGGGCAACTGGTTTTGGTGACCTCATAGTGTCACTGTTTTTAAAGAGTTTTTTCGGTCGGTTCGATAGCCATTCGGCCACCTGTTTCGAAAAATGCCAGCAGGCAGCGCCTGTTGGCATTTTTAATCAGCAGCACCCCGTGGAGGGGTTCCCGAGCGGTCAAAGGGATCAGACTGTAAATCTGACG
>JAKQXK010000062.1 GCA_029561505.1 Spirochaetota bacterium
GTGGCTGATGGAGCCATTACCATCATTCCGTATTTTGGTCTTGAATGGAGATTCTGATCAGAACTCGGCAAACGTATAGAGGTTGCGTGAAGCTTTGCCGAACTCGCTTTCTTTCACGATAAATTTCTTGCCCACGCGTGCGACGCGCTCTTCAATGAGCTTCGCAGCTCCCTGCCGGTGGGCCACTCCGATGCGCGTCGGGCTGAACAGCACGACTTTTTCGCCAACCTCAAGCAGGCGGCTGATATCGCTAAGCAGCAAAAGCTGCTCTTCGCGCATCAGGCCAGATTCGAAGACGTACTGAGAGATCCACGTCGAGCTGTCTTCGAGCAGCCGAATACTTTCGCGCAGCTCTTTAACTGTCCAGACTGCAAGGTTGCGCGCGTCGCCGGTTACCGCTTCGGTCGCATGGTCGGCAATGTACATATGCACAGCCGGCGCGAGCTGGCGCAGGTATGCGCGCACAGAAGCGAGAACCCCCACATCAGAAATTTCACCCCCACGGGCTGTATCAAAGAACACGATGCGCGCCCTCAGGTAACTCTCGCTGATACTGAACACGTGAAACCCCTTCAATGACTCTGTGAATTCTGCAGGCAGTCGCTTGCGAAAATAGGGGTCCTTTTTCAGTTGCGCGTTGGCGACAATGTAGCCATAATCTGCGACGTCGTTGGGTAAAACACTGTCTCGCACCAAGAGAAAAAAAGAGCTTCTGAGCGAGTCGGGTGCCGCGTGTACAAACGCAGTCTTGAAATATGCCCCGGCCGCGTCGTAAAGCA
Organism: Spirochaetota bacterium; assembly: GCA_029561505.1. Lineage (GTDB taxonomy): Bacteria > Spirochaetota > Leptospiria > Turneriellales > Turneriellaceae > Turneriella. The sequence goes on from JAKQXK010000062.1 coordinate 780, forward strand.
GCAACGCAAAACTCTGCGATTGCACTGCATCACCGGCAACGCGTAACGCCTCTGCGAGCTCTGCAGAAGTGACATCGTCGAAATAGAGCTCATTGAGATAATAAAGATATTGATCAATCTGCGGATACCTGTGCGCGGCCTCGAATTCTTCAATTTTGCGAATCAAATCGCTGTCATCGTCGGTGCGCGCCGGCGCAGCCGGGTGCGCCAGCGCCTCCATGAGTCCCTTAAGTTCATTGCTGAATGCTCGTTCACGCAGCCTGCGTTCACCTTCGTTGAGATGATCTGCATGCGCACCGGTCGCTACGACACGAGCGGGGTTCATAAAACGAAACTGCCGGCGCTCGGGCATTACATCGATGATGATTGCCGGTGATTCTTTGGGCTCTGGTTGAGCTGCCCGTGCGACGTTCAGGCGCTCTTCGATCTCTGCTTCTTTGTCGACCGAAGCGACGAGTTTTTCCCTGACGTTGCCGTCAGATTCGGTCAGATTCGTGAGCAGACTAATGTGCTGTTCCCTGGCGCCGAGCGCAGATTTGAGGCCGTGCAAAGTACGCTCTGAAAGTTCGCGCCGGGTATATCGCTGAGCCGAATAACCCCGCCAGAGAGACACCAGCGAACCAGCGATCACGAGCAAAAGCAGGTAGGTACTGAAATATGCGTAAATCGCCGGCAGTTTTGTTACCTCAAAGAATACGAGATTCTCGGGCATGAGATGCCGACGCACAGCAGCCAGCCGCTGACCCCTTATCGTGAACTCGCGTACACGCTCGTGCTGGCGTTCGAGCAACACTGAAACCAGTTTTTTTTCGTCTTGATTGAACGTATCGCGCGAAAACGCTACAGTCGTCGTCTGATCGAAAGATGTAGCAAATAGTGTCGCATGCGAATTCTTGATATCTGGTCTGATCAGTAATATGAGATAGGCAAGTCCCTTGCCGTCAAAATCAGTGAGAATATACTTGCGCATCAGCGCCGTTTCAGTCAGCAGGCTTTTGTGCATTTTGACCCGCACCACTGCACGTTCTGTTTCTGAAAGCTCGCGTCCTGATCTGGCCAGAGTCGCAAAATTTCGATCAAGCAATAAAGCTGATTCAACGAGATTTGCCCTTGGGTTCAGAAAAGAGGCATCGAGGTCTTTGCCAGGGCGCGCTCCCAGAAACCTGAAATATTCTCCATTCAGATTATTTGCTGCGACAACCGAATCGACCGCCGCCAGTTCGCCCTGAAAGCGATCGAAGCGCATATCAGCAAGCGCCACCACGCGCTGCGTGAGAACAAAACGTTCGCCGAACCATGCCACGCCCGCAACCGCGATCAGAGCGAGCGAGACGATGTATCTGCCAAAAAGACTCATGAATGCTTTTTTTCAGGTCAACCAGCGATACCGCTGGTAAATGGAAAAATCTTCGCCGCGACAAAAGGCCATTACCTGCGGCAGGCAGTCGGGAAAAAAAGCAATCTCTGACAGCGCATTGATCGGCACCCAATCGTAGCCGGCGAGCGCACCTTCGTGGTGCACTTTAATTTCACCATCGATTGCATCGATATGAAAAACCATCTGAAATACCTGTGTGCGTCGCGGCTCTGATGGTACCGATTCACCACAGAATAGAAACCTGCCTACCTTAACGTCGAGACTCAGCTCTTCTTTCCATTCACGGGCCAGTGCTTCGACAGCTGATTCGCCAATCTCTTGCCCACCGCCGGGCAGCAGATAATATTCGCGGCCGGCCTTGCGGTGCTTGACGAGCAGAATTTTTCCTGCGCGGGCAAAAATTCCCGCGACGCGATGGCGAATCGCCGATTTTTGTTGCGCGTGGTGCGTATTGGGTAATGGTGTTCGGTTAGGTTTCATTTTTGTCTGCAAGGCGAATCAGTACTTCGTCGGCTGCGACCTGTGCCCCGGGCTCTACCAGAACCTCGGTAACGCGGCGGTCGCTGCCGGCGACGAGCGTAATCTCCATCTTCATCGCCTCTTGCACGATGACGCCCTGGCCCTGACGAACCTGATCGCCGGGTTTGACGAGTACCTTGATAATTCGACCAGGAATCTCGCTGCGAATTTCAAGCGCAGCCGAACCGGCAGCGGACTCACCGCGCAACTGCGTTGCCTGAA
>JAKQXK010000118.1 GCA_029561505.1 Spirochaetota bacterium
GGTGGCGATTACGGGAAAGGGTTTTTCGCCTGCAAAGAGGGCGTCATTGGGGTGTGTCATAATGAGGGAAAAAACGGAATTTTAGACATATCGTCAATTAAAGGGGGGCTTTGTTGGCTATGGGCTTACTTGTGGTGCGACGTGCGCAGCAAGTCTCTGCCTTCAGTGCCTGTCAAACCAAGCCCATAGCAGAAAGACATGAAAAATACTTGGCGGCCCGACGCAGCTTTATTATATATCGAACGTTCGATATAAAAAGAGATTCCAAATGCCCAAGATAGTCGACCACAAAGAATACCGCCGCACGCTACTCGATAGGGCGGTAGTCACTTTTAGCGAGCAGAATTACGCAGACGTTTCGATGCGTGATATAGCGAAAGACCTCGAGGTTTCAACCGGCACCCTCTACCATTATTTTCCTTCAAAAGAAGAGCTGTTCTGCGCGCTGTTTCTGCATACCGCGCAGGCATCGGCAACCGAAATTGTCGATGAGATGTGCGACCTGACGACGTTCGATTCGCGCATCGACCGTCTGTTTGACTATTTTCTGAAACGCTGCGACAAGATGCGGCGCCAGTTTCTTTTTTCAACCGATATGCTGCGCAACGATCTGCCTGCTAAGGCGCGAAATCTTTTGCACCGCTGGGCGAGTGAGCTTGAACGGCGCCTTACCGGCGTTCTGGGGCTCGATAAAGATACCGGAATGGCAGTCTTCTTGTTTCTCGCAGGTTCGCTCTATGGCGGCCAGGTGCTGCCACCGTCGCACAACCTTGAACCGGCATTCAATGCAATGAAAAAAATGATTAAAAAACACAAAGGGGATTAACATGAAACAGAAATTCAGCAAACGGGTTTTTACACCCAAAACTTTGATCGAAATTGTATCTGAGCTCGCGCGAGACCTGCCGACCTTGCCGTCGACGTTCGCGAGCGGCAGAATATCGCCGGCGTTTCGTGAGCGCATCTTGCTCGCGGTCACATCGGTTAACCGCTGCCGTTATTGCCAGTGGGTGCACACCGATCTCGCCGTGGCAAATGGCATGACTACGAGCGACGTGTCTGCACTTTTGGGCTCTGACACCAATAACGTACCTGAAAATGAAAAAGCAGCACTCGTCTATGCCCTGCACTATGCAGAAACAAACCGCAACCCAGACCCGGCGCAGCGCGATAAACTCGTCGCCACTTATGGCGAAGACGCCGCCCGCGATATTGAGAACTATATCCGTCTTATTTTCTTCTCAAACCTCACGGGTAACACGTTCGATTCGTTCTTGAGCCGCATGCGCGGCGAACCCAGTTCTGAAGGCAACGCTGTGTTCGAAGGTATTTTTGCCGCACTTTCTGCGCCGGTGCTGCTTTCGCTCGCGGCAATCAGCAAGAATTCCATTAACCCGCTGGCGAGCCTCGCGCACGGTTAACGGCAGCTACAAAAACAGACTAAAAAGTCTGTTATGAATCGTTGACGAACCGTCTGGCGATGCGGGTGGTGCACTATGCTGCGCGAGCACCTGAAAGCTGAGAATATCATCTTCGATCTGACAGGCAGCGCCGATGCAGCGATTGAGACGCTCATCGGCGCAAATGCCGGTGCCGACTTAGGTCTCGTGCGCACTGCATTCGCCGAGGTTGGCCACTCACCTTATGCCAGCGTCGAACACGGTGTGCTGATACCGCATGCTCGCGTGCACGGGCTTAAGCGCACGATCGCCGCACTTGGCTTGTCGCGCGAGGGGTTGAAGCACGGCAGCGGCACCGTTTACGTGGTGCTCTTTATCGCATTGCCTGCGGGTGAAACGGCGCACGAGCTGCAATTGTTGCAGGGTATGTCTTCTGTGCTGCCAGCGATCGCTGGCGAGCTGCGCGAACTCGGTGAAGCGGCTGCTGTGCTCGACGCGCTCAAGCGCGGTGAAGAGCATGCGAAGCCGTCTTTTCGTAACCTCACGCAAGAGCAGATTGAGTTTGAACTCGCAACAGACCTTAAAGGGGGATTAACCACGCGAGAAGCCCAGGCACGTTTGGCAGAATTCGGCGGCAATGTCGTGAGGCGCGGCCGCCGAGTGCCATGGTATGTAAAACTCGCACGCAACTTCTTCAGTTTTTTCGCGATTCTGCTGTGGGGGGCGGCTGCCCTCTGTTACGTACCCGGCGTCGACATGCCGCAGCTTGGCACTGCGATTGTGATCGTCGTGGTCGTGAACGGTATTTTTTCGTTCTTGCAAGAATTCAAATCTGACAAGGCTGTCGATGCGCTGAAACGGCTCATGGCACGCACCTCGAAGGTGATGCGCGACGGCGCCGTGACCGAAATTGCTGCCGACGAACTTGTGCCTGGTGACGTAATTCTGCTCGAAGAAGGCGATATCGTGCCTGCAGACTCAAGGCTCGTCGATGCATTCGACGTCGAAGTCGACAATTCGTCACTTACAGGCGAATCAACGTCTGCCAAACGATACAAGTCAGATCAGCCCGTGCTGCTCGAAGGCCGTTTTTTGTGGATAGAATTGCCGAATATTGTTTTTGCAGGCTCGACGTTGATTCGGGGCAGCGGACGCGCAGTCGTCTACGCCACCGGCATGGCGACCGAAATTGGCAAAATTGCTGACCTGACGCTGGGCATTCAGAGCGAACCCAGCCCGCTGCAGAAACAGCTGAAGAGCACTGTTTACGCGATCTCTCTGCTCGCGCTCACGATAGGTCTAACTTTTCTTTTTATGGGTTGGCTCGTTGCGGGGTTGAGTTTTGTTCAGGCATTCATCTTCTTTATCGGTATATTCGTCGCGAACGTGCCCGAGGGCCTCTTGCCAACGGTGACCCTCTCGCTCGCGATGGGTGTGACGCGCATGGCGAAACGCAACGCGATCGTAAAAAATCTGTCGTCTGTCGAAACGCTGGGTTGCACAACTGTGATTGGCACCGATAAGACCGGCACGCTCACGCAGAATCTCATGATGGTACAGCAGGTGATCGCCGGTGGTGATAGTTTTGCAGTTGAAGGCCACGGTTACGACGCCGCCGGGCGTTTCTTGCACGCTGGTAAAGATTTCACGCGCGAAGAGATCGCGTCGCACGCACCACTCAAGGGGCTGATCGATTGCGGCTATATCTGCAACAACGCCCGGCTCGAGCGCGTTACCGGCGGCACGCGCGTCATTGGTGACCCGACTGAAGGGTGCTTACAGACTCTCGCCGCCCGCGCCGGAATCGCCGGCACACACCAGCGCCTGCATTTGAATCCGTTTGAATCGGTGCGAAAACGCATGAGTGTGGTAATTCATGATTTGGCCACGCGGCGCCGCGTCGCGTACGTGAAAGGTGCCCCGCTCGAGACTCTCGCCTGCTGCGACCAGATATGGCTGGCGGGTGGGGTCGTGACGCTGACCGAGGCGTTACGCGAGAAAATTCGGGGCGAGACTGACGCGCTTGCGGCGCAGGGTTATCGCGTGCTCGCGTTCGCGTCACGCAGCGATGATTCGCTGCAGCGCATTCAATCTTTTACCGTTGACAATACTGAAACTCAGCTGACGTTTCTGGGCCTTGCGGCTATCTCTGACCCTGTGAGGCCCGGTGTGGCCGAAGCGATTCAGGCCTGCCACACGGCGGGTATTCGTATCATGATGATCACGGGCGATTACCCGCTCACGGCGAAGAGCATTGCGAAGCAGATTGGTCTCGGCGCGGGCGGCGAAATCTCTGTACTCACGGGAACCGAGCTCGCTGCCCTTTCTGATGCACAGGTTTGTGAGATACTCAAAACGGGTGAACCTGTGTTCGCGCGCGTATCTCCCGAACAGAAACTGCGCATTGTCACGTTGCTCAAATCTCTCGGCGAAATTGTGGCAGTGACCGGCGACGGCGTCAACGATGGCCCGGCTCTGAAGAAGGCCGATATCGGCATAGCAATGGGCATGCGCGGCACAGACGTTGCGAAAGAGGCCGCTGAAATTATACTCACCGACGACAATTTTAGTTCGATCGTGGCGGCAATCGAAGAAGGCAGGGGAATCTTTGATAACATCAGAAAATTTTCGTCTTATGTTTTTAACAGCAACCCGCAAGAGCTCTACCCGTTTTTGCTGTGGATGCTGATTCCGGGTTACCCGCTGGTGATGACTGTCATGGGCGTGCTTGCGGTCGATGTCGGTACCGACCTGATACCGGCGATGGGGCTCGGCATCGAACCGCCAGAAAAGGGAATCATGCAACGGCCGCCGCGCAAGCGGGGTGAGCGCCTGCTTTCGATGCCGTTCATTCTGCGCTCTTATCTCGTGCAGGGCAGTATACTGGCTTTTAGTTGTTTTGCCACTTATTATTATTTCGCGTGGACGATGGGTTTTGTCAGCAGCGGTAACTGGCTGATGCACCTGCCGGCATCGCCCGCAAAACTCGATATGTCACAGGCGACGCACATCTACCTGCAGTCATTGACGGCATTTTTCTTTCCCACGATTGCGGTACAGATCGGCAACGTTCTCTGCAAACGCTCGCATACAGCATCGCTCTTCTCGCGCAGTTTCTTGCGCGAAAGCACGCGGGCGGCTGATATGGCAGCGCTCAGGGCGTATCGGCCCAAACGCCGCACGCTCAGCGTCAATATTCGTTACCGTTTTGAAGAGGCGCACCATGATGATACGCAGCGCGCATTCTTTTCGCAGTTTGGTCAGCTGATTACATTTCCGTTTCGGGTGCTCTATATGCGCCTGGCCAACTTTACCGTCGGTTTACGCCGCATCACCCTGGTTCCGGTGCTGCGCGCCATGGCAGCATTCTTCGAAAAACACCCGATCTTTTACAATTTTGTCTCGAATCCGCTGATAGACATTGGTGTTGCCGTGCAGTTCTTGCTCTGTTATGCCTTTTTCTATACCGATCTGGGAAAAATTTACTATTTCGAACCGGTGCCCTGGCATGTGTACCTCTTTGCCTTTCACGGCACTGTTCTGATTATTGCGTTCGAAGAAGTCAAAAAATACTTTCGCCGGCGCGGTCACCGCCTTGAATTTCTGGGTTAGATTTCATTAGCCCGGGGTTTAAACCCCGGGCTAATGAAACAGTACTGTTAGAACTTGACTGTGGCGTCAATATTCACCGCCTGCCGCATGCGCTTTTTTTGCCTGCTCCTTATTGCTTTCTCCACGACGCAGATCGCTGCCCTCGCACCCAACCAAATGGGTAGCGACTTCAACGATGGCATTCAGGCAAATAACCTGAAACTCGGGCTCGGTTGGTCGCAAGAGAACCACGAATCAATGCGAGCGCATTTGGTCCAGGG
>JAKQXK010000123.1 GCA_029561505.1 Spirochaetota bacterium
AGCCTCATGACCGTGCATAACGCGAAAGGTCTCGAATTCGAAACGGTAATCATCGCCGGTTTTGAGAAAGACCTGTTTCCGCATTTTCTCGCAGAGCGCGACGGCGACATCAGTGAAGAGCGTCGCCTGTTCTATGTAGCGGTCACCCGTGCCAAATCACGCCTCTACCTCACGCAAGCCGAACGCCGCATGCGGCAGGGTTTTTACGAACAGAGTAAGACATCGCCTTTTTTCAACGAGATTCCGCATGGGCTGTTACGCGTTGAGCGTGGTTATTCGGTTGGGGGTGGTGCCCCCAAACCTTTCAAGCAGTCGTTCATACCACGCGCGCCCGCGGCAGCGAAGCCGGCTGCGACCAGCGGCCCGGGTTTCGGTTCGGCTATAGATCCGCAAAAGAAGGGCGGCAAGTTCTCGAGCGGCGACAAAATTCTGCACAGCAACTTTGGCAAAGGCCGCGTGCTGCGCCTCGAAGGCGACGGCGACTCACAGCGTATTCACATTCTGTTCGACGACGGCAAAACGCGTAAGTTTATTCTGAAGTTCACTGACCTAAAGCTTGTGTGAATCTGCCCTTTGGGCAGACTCAGATCTCAAACGTGGCTTTGAGGCCGTAGTGGTCAGAAGCCCAGCTCGAAATACCTTCGCCCAGGCTGCCGAGTGGCCTGTCGAAGAAGCGGCGAACTTCTGAGGTGACGATCTGCGTGGCTTTGGCCGCCGGGCGCAGAAAAATATAGTCGAGACGCTGTTCGCTGCTCTGTTTTTCGAAAAGGTGCGCCAGCGGATTGCCCTCGGGGTGCGGGTGATACGTCGGCAGATCAGATTCGGCGCCGAGATCGGTAAAGCCGTCGAGCGCTGAAATCAGCTGCCCATATTCACCCGCTGCGCGCTCAGCGGCAAGCCCCTGTATGTTAAAGTCACCACAAATAATGAACGGACGATCGGGCGCACCCAACTCGGTAACCCATGCTTTCAGCTCTGCGAGTTGCCCGGCGCGTGCACGGCGAGATTCGGGGCAATAACCCGATTGCAGGTGCACGGTCATGAGGTCGACGGTTTTGCCATCGAATTCAAGCTGCGTGTAGAGGCCGCCTTTGCGTGCGTAGCGATCCCAGCTGACGCCGCGGCTCTTGAAGGGTAAGAAGCGCGCCGGCGTCTGCGCACGCTTTGGCTTTTTTAGAGCAACGTGTGCCTGCCCTTTGACGGCGCGGGTGCCCACACCAAGCCCGCTGCCTCGCAGAGAAAGAAACCCGAATCGATTGTGGTCGCGCACCGCGAAGGGAAAGTATTTGGTGACAAGACCGTCGAAGAAGCGCTGAGAGTCGCGCGACAAGAGTTCTTGCACGCACAGCACGTCGCTGTCAGCGCACTCTTGAATCACCTCGGGGCTCAAGAAGCGCCGGCGAAACGGGGCTCGCAGATGCGTGATCACGTCGAGCACGCTTTGGCCCATTCCGAAGCAGTTCCATGTGGCGACGCTGAATTTCATTACAATTGCCCGAGAGCCACAGTGGCCTTATGGGCGTATGCCGAAAAGCCTCAATTGTGCCTCTGCTCGTAGTATCGCCATATATCCGCATTTTCTTTGGCGATGAGGTTTGCCTTACCGGCCTTGAGGCGATATTCGCCGCGGCCGGTTTTCTGAAACCAGCCATAATGGTTGTCGTAAAGAATGCGCGCCGCACGCTCTGAGCAGCCGAGCGCCACAAGTTCGGTGGTCTTAAGTTTTTTGTGCTTCTTGAGGCAGACCCCGATTTGCACCGCCGCCTCGAGGTAGGCGGTTTGCAATTTTGTACCGGTTACGCCACC
>JAKQXK010000147.1 GCA_029561505.1 Spirochaetota bacterium
CAGCGCGGGGCCGTCGTTCGCTGCAGCGGAATACGTGAGCGTCATGACGAGCCCCGTGATTGCCGAAACAAGGCCCGCTGCGGCGATGAATCTACCGCTCTGCCTGTGCCAGTTGCGGTGTTTCGCGCGAAAGCCCGGCGCAAATTGAAAAGCCCCCGCCAGGCAATAGAGCAGCGAGGCCGCGATATGCAAAATAACCGGCAGCGGCGCGGCGTGAAACCGCTCATTTTCGGCATTGATGGTTTCGCCACCGGCAAGCGACACCACACGCATGATACCGGCCAAAGCCGGCACAAGGCTCAGGATAATGAGCCCCACAATTATATATCTGTCGCGTCGGCCTGGTAATTTCGTCGCTGAGTACATTGCATCTCCCGGGCTGTTTCTTAACCCCTTACAAATATACTACACCGTGTAGTTTACATTGTCAACAATTTTTCACAGACTCCGGAAAAATTGCCGAAGACACGAGGGAGCCCCGCAGGGCCGTCAGTAGGCGGCGACAGACTTTGTACTGCCCGGTGTAGTGTACAATCGGCTGTACGGCGCATTCTCTTGTTCACAATGGTAAAGCATGCAAGCAGCGGCCCGTGACCTGAAACGCGACTCTATCCTCATTGCTGCTATCGAAGTTTTTATCGAAGAGGGTTATGACTTAGCCAGCATGGACCGCATCGCCGAACGCGCCGATGCTTCGAAGCGCACGGTATACAACCACTTTGCCAGTAAAGAACTGCTGCTGCAGGCAGTGCTGCAAAAGGTTAACGCCGATTGCAGGGCAACACCGCGCATCACCTATAACCCGAAGGTTAGCCTCGAGTCGCAGCTTGGCGCTTTCGTTGAGCAAAAGCTCATGAATCTGGCAAACCCGCAATGGGTCGGCATGATGCGCGTGCTCTTTGGTATTCTCGGCCACAATAAGAAGCTGACGCAGCAAGTGATAGGCAGCGTGCATGACCCTGACGGCAGCGTCATACCTTTTTTGAAGGCCGCATGCAAAGACAAGCGGCTCAAGATCGACGACTTCGAGCTTGCCTCTGCGGTGTTCGGCTCTCTCATCGGCGGTGGTGTGTGGTGGCCGCAGGTATTCTTTGGCGCGCCGAGCTTTACCCCCGAAGCTGCGTTCAGAAAAGAAATTGTGCGCACATTTCTGGCGCGATATGGTACTGCCTCGCCAAAATAAACGCGCGAGTCATATGCTGATTTCTGCTACCCCCCTGTTCAGGGGGGTAGCGCGACGAGATGCGACTCGCCCGCACGGGGGTACCCGCCAGATATGTTCCGTGGAGATCGCTGTTTTTCGCAAGATGAACGAAGCAGAGGTGGTGGCACTCGCACTTGGGCTTTATCAATTGCTCGGCGGTGTCGCACTCGAGGGCGTTGGTCGCAGTGAAATCTGGCGCCGCGACGAGAACGCCGGCACCTCGGCCGTCTACCAGATTACGCATGGCTACCATATCGCGCAAAATGGCCAGGGGCTGGCGATAATTGTCACGGAGAACTGGGCCGAATCGCATGGCAAGGGGCAGCTCGTCGCCAGCGCCTACACAGTGAAAGCCTGCGATGCGGTTGATCTGACGGTTCAGCACAAGAATGGTCAGCTGAAGTGCAGATTTTCCGGAGACAGCGCGACAGAATCGATCTGCAGCGAATACATCAACGGCCGTGTTTAAACTGTAAACTTAGGGCAAAGCTTCGGCAACCGGCTTTTTCCACATGCCGTGCAGGCGGGACGTCGCAATCGCCGGCGCCCATGCGTCGATACCCCCCCCCGAACAGGGGAGTGAAGAAATTCAATAACTATTGACCGCTGAGAGAAACCGGACAGCAAACCTCATGCATGTTGGCATTGTTGAGAACGACTCTGAGTTCAGAGACAACCTGCTCTTTACGCTGAAGAAGCTTTTGCCGTCTGCGAAGATCAGTTGGTGGCAGAGCGCAGAAGGGCTGCTGAAAGAAGAGCGCAATAAATTGCCCGAGGTTTTGCTGCTCGACGTGATGCTGCCTGGCATGACCGGTATCGACCTCACACGCGAGTTGACGCGCGGCGGCTACGCCGGCAAGATTGTCATTCTAACCAACATGAACTCTGACAGTCTCATTCTCGAAGCGATTGAAAACGGCGCAGTGGGCTATGTGCTCAAATCAGACAGGCGCGAGCTGAAGTCGATCATCGAAACCGTTTTAGCAGGGGGAGCTATACTAACCCCAACGATTGCGCTCAGGGTCATGACTGCGCTCAAATCGCAACGCCATGAATCGCCCGATTTTGGGCTCTCTGATAGGCTGCAACAGGTGCTCGACCTCATGGTCGCCGGCAAGACAATTCCGCAGGTCGCCAAGGCGCTGCGGCTAAGCGCCACGACGGTACACGGTTACGTGAAAGATATATACAAGAAGCTGAATGTGCATAACCGGGCTGAACTCGTCGGCCGGGTTCATAATAGGGGTTGATCGACTCGCCGCCTGTGCAGAATCGACGTGTGTCTTTTGCGGCGCGGCATCTTCTAGTTTTTTTCTGCAGCCTGCTTAGTTCTGCCCCGGCATTCGCTGCAGTGGTTGCAGAGCTACCGGCCATAGACCTGAATGCGCGTAGTGCCACGAGATTAAACGATTACCCATGGCAATTCTATTGGAAAAAGCTTCTATCACCCGAAAATTTTGAAGAAGACGCGGTTAAACCCGATCTGGTGGTGCAACCTGTCGCGATCTGGAACCACCAGATTATTGACGGCAAAGCACTCGGCTCTTTCGGCTATGGCACTTACCGGCTGCGCTGCAATCTCAATGCACGGAGCAAACGCCTGGCGCTGAGAATACCTGCGCCGCTCACCAGCTACCGAGTGTTTGTGAACGGCGAGCTGCTCAGCGAAGCGGGCAGAGTTGCTGAAAGTGCAGAGGCATATAAGCCGGTGCGGCGTTCGGCGCTGCTCTTTTTTACTCCTTCGCGAAATGAAGTTGATATTGTTATTCAGGTAGCCAACTACCTTGCATATAAGGGCGGGCTACGTTTAGGCATAGAAATCGGTTATGCATCGCCGATGCAGGCATATGGCATGCGCTACCTTGCTATCGACCTTTTCTGTATCGGCCTCATATTTGCGATCATGCTCTACCACTGGCTCATTTTTCTGCTGACCCGCAAAGACTGGTCGATATTTGTTTTCGCTCTGCTGGCGCTCAACTATTTCTTGCTGGCATTCTTGTTTGGCGAGCAGTCTATCAGCCTGTTCTTGCCTGAAGTTGAGCTCGATCTGCACACGCGCCTTGCCGCAATTATCGCCTATATATTGCCGCCATTCGTGATAGAATTTACAGGGCGCCTTTATCAGGGTACAATCAGTGTGCGCGTAAGACAGATATTCTGGGCAAATGCGGTTTTTTTTGCAGTGATTGCGGTCTTTGTAGCACCGGTATATTTTATGCGCTACAATGTGTTTTATTATGGCGGCGTTGGGGGTCTTGCCGCCCTTATCTGTATGCGCAGCGCACTTATGGCGGTGCGCGCCCGACGGCCGGGTTCGAGGCTGCTCGCCACCGGCCTGCTCTTTCTGATTGCACTAACCGTCTACGCGGTCTATCTTTACGCGACGCACAGCGTTGCTGGTAGCTTTCTCTCGATGGGCTTCGCCCTCTTTGCGCTGTTTCAATCAGGTTCGCTGGCGCACGCACACGCCGCGCTCGAAAAGCATAACACCGAAATGCACGAACGACTCGAAAGCAGCCGTGCCGCGCTCGACAATCAGCGCAAGCAGATTGAGGCGAATCTGCATGACAGCCTCGGCGGTAACCTGACCGACATTAAACTCGGCCTTGAGGCTTTGCAGAAAGACCCGCGAGCAAGGCGACTGACAAAGGACATTCGACGGCTCGACGACCGGGTCGCGGGCACCATCGCTTCATTACGCACCGAGCTACTGTTTCTCGAAGACCTTCAGCTGGCGATGAAAGACTTCATTTCGGGCATTAACCTCATATTGCTCCGCCGATACCAGATGGCAAAACGGCCCGTTGAAATTCGTATCTCGAACGAAACACGCGAGCAGGGGCTTAACATTGAATCGAAGGCGCTCTTAAGCAATGAAGTGAAGATAGAACTCTGCATGATCTTGCAAGAGCTGTGCAATAACAACCTCAAATATGGCACGCGCGCCCCCGTGTGGACCATTACCGTCGACAGCGAAAGGCTCGAAATTCGCCTCAAAGGCCGATCGCGCACCAAGCAGAAACAATTTGGCAGAGGGCATGAAACTTTGCGGCGGCGCGCCGACACGATTTCTGCGTTTTTCAGCGAGACAACAAGCGCCGGCGGCTACAGCGCCGTTATTGGCATCAGATTCTGAGCGTAGTGCCTGTTGTTGGCAACTAAACTGTGCGCTGCAGACCACACACCTGGTTATAGAGGTCAATCTGCGGCTTGCGCAACGTGATCTCACCGGAATTCACCAGTTCTCTCACAAATTTCTGCACTTCATTCAGGTGTGTTCGCAGGTGCAGGTGAATTTTGTGGTCTTCGATCGCGATATGCGACAGTAGCCAATCACGCAGGTCTTGAACCAGTTTGATAGCCGCCTGAGTGTCTCCCTGTCGGTATTGCTGCGCTCTGCGGGCTACGAATTCGCGAAAGCCGTCGTGCTGTTTAATGTGCGCCTGCAGACCTGGAAATGCAAATTTCTGCATTATTCTCTCTTCTGCGCTAAAATGCTCGTGAGCATATTGTACGGCACCCTGAACAACGCGTTGAAAGATTTTTTCGCGAGCAGAGCTGCCCATGTTGCGGCTTCGGCTCGCGAGGTCGAGCTCGACGACAAGGTGTATCAACCAGAGATGTTGAAGGTCGATAATCGGTATGTGAAGATTGAGGTGGTTAGAGTTCCAGATTTTCATCACGTTACTCGTGATGTTCTCGTTCACAATTTCGCGCACTTCGTCAGATTCTGAGACGAGTTTGTAGACTGCAACCTGACCTCGGTCAATTGTCAGCGCATGCTTTTCGATTTGGCGTTGAAAGTATTGCCTCAGGTTTACGCCGCTATCACGGTAGAAATCTGCATAGTGTTTGTCATCTTTCAGAATATGCATCGTGAGCCAGTCTTTGAGAAACGAAATGAGCACTTTCACCGATTCGTGCTGACCCGCTTTGACCTCGCTGGCGCGCTGCGACAGAAACTGCACAAAATTGCGGTGCCTGTCAGAGTGTTCGATCGCGTCGGGTAATTCAAACGCCAAAAAGAGATCTTCTTCGACACTGAAATGTTCGGCCGCAAAACTGAGCAGGTCACCCATTATTTTCGTGATTCGCTCAAGTGGAAATTCTGCGCCATCGGCTTCGATATTTTCCTTTTCGAGCTCCATGATCAGATAGACGAGCCAGATATGCTGAAGATCGATTACCGGTACATCGAGCTTCAGATTGTTCTTGACCCAGAAAGTTTTTAGAGACTCTTGAAATTCGGGGCCAATGCCCAACGCCTCGAGAACGCCTGAATTTGCCATGGGCCAAACGGCCCATAAAGATATATTGTCGACTAATTTTAGATATTCATATCTTCTATTCTTTATTAGTTTTTCAGGGCCTGCCGGGCAGATGCATGGCTTGTGGCGAGCGTGAAAAACTGTGGGATAATTTCGTCAGGCGACGCCGGGGTTTGCCGCTTCCATAATGCCGCCGACCTTAAAGAGCGCGTATTTTTCTTCACCCAGTAGCTGGCTCACGTCTTTCAGCAGTGCCTTATCATATTTGACGCAGAAACTTGAATGCGCCTTAATCGATTGCAGCGGGCCGCCGTCTACTTCGCGCCAATAGAGATAGACGGGATTATTGCCCGAATATTTGCGCAGGGTGGTCTTTACTTTGCCGATCATCGATTCGAGGTCGGCCGCGGTCTTGACGTTCAGGTAAAGGTGAAGCGATTTGTCGACCCGCTCGCTGAACTTTGCTTCGCTGACAACACCTGCCAGCGCATAGTTCATGGTTGTCACTTCTTCTTCACGTACGGCCTGCACGCGAATATCAAAGATTGCACAGCTATTCTCTGCAATCTGGCTCTTCACCTGTTCGAACATATTCTGAAAAATGCGCACCTCGATCTGGCCTGTCTTGTCGGTAATTTTCAGTAAATAGAATGCGCCCCTTTTTGACGTGACTGTCCGCAGCGCATCAACGACACCCAGCACAGAGACGCGGCGTTCTTTTGACACACCGTCGTCGAGGTCAGTGATCTTGGTCAGCCGCATATGCGAGGCCATTTCATCGAACCGATCAAGCGGATGAGATGTTAGATAGAGGCCAAGTGTCTGCTTTTCTTTGAGTAATTTTTCTTCTTCTGAAAATTCTGCGGTATTCTGTATCTGCAAACGCGCTGCTTCGTCTTCGGTACCACCGAAAAGAGAAACCTGGCCCGAAGACTTGTCGAGCTGCGCAGATGAAGCGAATTTGAGAATTTCGTCGGCTGCGAGCACAATCGCTGCCCGATTGTAGCCCAAAGAATCGGTAGCACCGGCAAAAGCCAGCGCGTCGAGCAATCGCCGGTTAAGCGTTTTTGTGTCGAGTGATTCGGCAAAATCTGCGAGTGTCTTGAACCTGCCGCCGAGCGTGGCACGCGCCTCGACGATGGCTTTCGCAGGCGCTTCACCAAGCCCCTTAATGCCCAAGAGGCCGAAACGCAGCCTCTTGTCGTCGAGAATGGTAAAGTAGACATCTGACTCGTTCACATCAGGCGGTAACACCTCGATGCCCAGTTCTTTTGCATGATTGATATAGCCGATGATCTTGTCCGTATCGCCAATGTCTGCATCCATCGAAGCTTTCAGAAATTCGATGGTATAATTCGTCTTGAGGTATGCAGTCTGGTAAGTGATCAGGCCGTAAGCGGCGGAGTGAGATTTGTTAAAGCCATACTTCGCAAATTCGGCCATGTTGTCGAACAGGTCATTGGACCATTTTTCTTGAAAGGTTTTTTCTTTGGCGCCACTGACAAACTTGGCCTTCATCTTCGCCATTTCGTCGGCGTTCTTTTTTCCCATCGCCTTTCTGAGCGTATCTGCTTCGGCCAGCGTGAAGCCGCCGATTATCTGTGACGCGAGCATGATCTGTTCTTGATAGACGAACGTGCCATACGTGTCTTTGAGAATTGGTTCAAGAGATGCGTGAGGGTATTCGAGCTTCATCTCGCCGTTCTTGCGTTTCACGTAACTTTCTGTCATACCCGATTCAAGCGGACCAGGCCGGTAAAGCGCGATGATCGCGACGATATCTTCGAATGCCTTGGGTTTTGCCTGCATGAGCAGTTTGGTAATGCCCGTGCTTTCAACCTGAAAAATACCCCGCGTTTTACCCTGCGAGAGCAGTTGGTAGGTTTTTAGGTCGTCGAGGGGCAGGCGAGACATATCGAGCCTGACGCCGTGGCGGCGCTCGATTTCTTTGACGCATGTCTGTATGACAGTGAGGTTCTTAAGCCCCAGAAAGTCCATTTTGACGAGGCCCACTTTTGGCAAAAGCGTCATGTCATATTGCGTAACGATCGAATCAGTTTTCGAATCTTTAGCAAGCGGCACGATCTCGTCGAGCGGTTGCGGAGCGATAACAACCCCCGCGGCGTGCTTACCCGAGTTTCGCGGCATGCCCTCAAGCGTCTGCGCGATGGCATAGAGCTGGCGTTCTTTCTCGCCTTGTTCAAAATACTTTTTTATCTCTGGAGTAGCCGCGACGGCGTCTTTCAGTGAAATACCCGGTGTGTCAGGCAAATTTTTTGAAAGTGCGTTGATAATCTGGTAATCGATACCGAGCACGCGCGCAACGTCTTTGATGACGGCTTTGGCCGAAAGCGTGCCAAACGTAATGATCTGCGAGACATGGTCTTCGCCATACTTGTCAACAACGTAGCGAATGACCTCTTCGCGGCGATCGCGGCAGAAGTCGACGTCGATATCGGGCATCTCTTTGCGCGAAGGGTTCAAGAACCGCTCGAACAGCAGGTCGTATTTCAGCGGATCGAGATCGGTGATGCCGAGAGAATATGCCACAAGCGAACCCACGGCAGACCCACGGCCTGGGCCAACGGGAATATCGTTGCGTTTTGCGTAATTGATAAAATCTGCGACAATAAGAAAGTAACCCTCAAAGCCCATGTTCTTGATAACGTCGAGCTCGTATTGCAGGCGTTCGCGGTGTTTTGGCGAAACATTGCCATCGAAGCGCCGCGACAACCCGGCTATTGTTTCAGCGACGAGATAGTCGCCGAGCGACATGCCTGCGGGAATTTTGAAATCGGGCAAGAGCGGCGCACCGAACTCGAATTCAAAATTGCACATCTCGGCAATTTCGAGCGTATTCGTAAACGCGTGCGGTAACTCAGGGTAAAGCATCGCCATTTCAGCTGGCGATTTGACATAAAACTCGTCATTGAAACCAAATTCAAGCGGATCGGTGATCTTCTTGTTCATCTGAATACGCAGCATCACTTCTTGCGCCTTCTGGTCATTGCGAGTGAGAAAATGCGAATCGTTGGTCAAAACCAGCGGAATATTCAGAGCGCGGGATATATCCACCGCGCCGCGCGCCACCTCTAACTGTTCGGGAATACCGTGATTCTGAATTTCGAGAAAGAAGTTACCCTGGCCGAATATTTCATTGAGCCTGCCCGAAAGTTCTTTCGCCTTGTCCATTTGCTGGCGGTAGATGAGACGGTTGACCTCACCCGCGAGACAGGCCGTGAGACCGACAAGGCCTTCTGAGTGTTGCGCCAGTAACTCATAGTCGATGCGGGGTTTGTAATAAAGGCCTTCAGTATACGCCTTCGAAGCGAGTTTCGTGAGGTTTTTATATCCTGCTTTATTTTTTGCGAGCAGAATCAGGTGGTACGCCCGCCCGTCGACCAGGTCTTCTTGGTTGCGCTTCTCGAAGCGGCTACCCGGGGCTACGTAAGCCTCGTAGCCGATGATCGGCTTTACACCTTCTTTTTTTGCGGCTTCGTAAAATTCGATGGCACCGAACATGTTGCCATGGTCGGTGACGGCGACCGACTTCATGCCGAGCTCTTTGACTTTTTTGACTAAATCGGTCGGACGAATAGCGCCATCAAGCAACGAATACGTTGAATGCAAATGTAAATGCGCGAAGTCGTTTTCAGCCATAACAATTTGGAAAATGCGCCACCGCCGGTGCCGCGTAACACCGTTCGGCAATGGGACATAACGTCAGTTAAAAAATGGATTTAGCCCGCTGCTTTTTCAATAACCTGCCAGACCATTCTGGCTCGTTATCTGCGTTAAACGTATCACTCTGAAAAGCGCCGGTCTTTACCGTCAAAAGGGGGATAAAAACTCACACTCAGAATCGAATAACCCGGCCCGGTATTTTCTGCAAAGTGCAGAGTACCCTTCTCAACCCGAACCTTATGGTCAGGCACGAGGTTAACTGCCTGCCCGGCGACGGTCAGTCTATTCTGGCCTTTGACCAAAGTAACCTCAAAACTATGGCGGTCGTGAAAATGGGGTTTCTCTGAGCCGTTCATGAGAATGATGTGTGAACTTTTTTCGCTGTCGCGGTAAACCTCTTTGATCACCAGAGGCGCTTTCTTTTCTTCTTCTGAAAAAAATCGCTCTGGCGAAGGTTTTTCGCAATAGCTATGGAAAAACAAGGCTGCGGCAACAAGCGCGACTTTACGCATGGCTGTTGGTACAGAGACAGATTGGCGCGTCAAGCAGCCGGCTCTGGCTTCAGAGGTTATACAGGCTTGCTACCGTGTTCTGTGGTTTCGAGACTTGCTTTGCCCCGAAAAATAGTGAAAAATACGTAATCCCACAGCGGTGTGCTCAGGCCGAAATTATACTTGTTGGTCAAGAAATGGTGGCGCATGTGGTTCTCTTTGATCTTACGAAACCATGCTGACTTGAAATTAAAGAAGTGCGTAGAGAAATGGATAAAATCGTAGGCCATGTAGGCAGTAATGAACCCGGCAAACAGCGGCAGATAGTACGCACCACCGACCGCTTCAAAGAGAAAATAAAACAAAATAGCCAACGGAACGCTTGCGCTCGGCGGCATAACGAGCCGGGTGGCGTCGTTTGGCGCATCGTGGTGAATACCGTGTGAGTAAAAGTAGATTGCTTTGAAAACACGATTGGTCTGTGGAATATGAAAGAAAAAGCGATGCAAGAGATATTCGGTCAGCGACCACACGAATATGCCGAGTGCAAAATACGCGAGAATCATGAGGGGCTGTAACGCCGGCTGCATGAACGCATAGTACATCGCGACCGCGACCACAGGAATATACACGACGAACGGGGTAGCCGGGTGCACGTGCGACAGGCGCTCCATCCAATCCCATTTGAACATACGAATGGTTTCACTCGTCGCCATTGCGTCTTTAATCGATTTCTTTGCGGTTGTCTGCATGATGCCTCTTCGCCTGTACAAAAACAGACGGATTAAGGCTCAGCCACGGACGTTTGAACACCTCGTCAAGGAGATATGAACTTACGGTCAGATACTTTTGAACGCAGATGGCATTGCCTTTAGTGGAGATTTCGGTCGATTTAGCGTCGATTACATTTGCTCCTCCGGTTTTTGATGCAGGCATCGGGAACGTGATCATCGTCGACAGAGTGCCTCGAATCTGCAGCAATGCCGCAACCATGAACTCACGCTTGCTGCTGATCGCGCTGCCCGCTATTGCCGCACAATGCATTAGCTTCGCCCGCAGCGACCGATCGCCCGAACAAATAGCCGCTGAACGCGCATTGCTCAGCAAAAAGACCGCGCTGCTCGAACGTGAGAACCAGGTCTTGCGAGATGAAAATCTCGAGTTAACGCGGCTCAATGACATGGCACGCGCCGAGAAGGTGAAACTGCAGACTGCGCAGATAGCCGAGCTTGAGCGCAAATCGGCTCAGCTAAAACAGGCCGAAACGACCATCACGAATTTGAACGAAAAGATCGGTATTCTTGAATCAGAAAGCGGCGGGCGCATTAAACAGCTCACGTCGCTCAACGAGCAAATCGCCAAAAAGTCTGCTGATGAAACGCGCCGGCTGCAAGAAGAGCTGACGAAAACGCAGCTCGAGGCAGCGCAAGAGAAAGAGCGCCTTGGCAAAGAAGCTGCTGATAAAGAATTCAATTTTTCAAAAGAGCTGCAAGAGATGCGCGCTCGTCTCGCCGAAAAAACCAAAGAAGCCGATGAGCTGCGCCGGCAAACCAATGAGTTGCGGGCCAACGAAACCAAGCTGCAAAACGAAGTGCAGAAGTTACGCGGCAGCCACTCCCCTGCGACGAAATGAAGCGCGCCCTCTTCTGTATTTTCTGTATGAGCGCGCTCGGGGCAGCGCCGAGTGAGGTAACGGTCTACCTCACCGCAAACCTCGGCGGGCGTTTTCCGCTCGATCAGAATTTCGACGAAAACGAACTCTTGCATACGGCGGCATATCTGCGTCGGGCGCGCGAACAAAACCAGAACGTGTTTCATTTTGATCTGGGTAATGCATTTTTTCCCGGTCGGCTATCGCGTTTCAGCTTTGGGTCTTTGACGGCCGACTACCTGCAGATGCTGCGCCTAGACGCCGGCCTCGTCGCCGCCGGTGACCTGAACATTGGGGCCGAGAGCCTTGACTATATCAGGCGTGCACGCGGCATTCGTTTGCTCTCAGCGAACATCTTCAGAGACAAGACGCATTTTTTCGATAGCTTCACGCTGATAGAGCGCGGTGGTCTGCGCATCGCCGCCGTCGGCCTTACTTCAACTCGATCGCTGGTGAACTATGCCGAAGCACGTTACCTTGATCTGCACCTCGAATCTCCGCTTACGGTCGCAGCGCCCGCGATTGCCGAGGCTGCGGCGACAAAACCCGACCTGCTCGTGGTGTTGAGCGGATTGCCAATTCGGGACGCCGTCGCCCTCTTGAGCAAGAACCCACAAATTGACGTCATTTTCTGTGGGGGCGACGCGGACACTCGACTCGGTCACGAACCCATTCGTATGATCGAGTTACCCGACGGCCGGCGCGCGATCACTATGCCCAATGGCACCTCGGTGATGCGCCTTGAACTCGCAAAGCGAGGCAAGGTCTGGACACTCAGCGACCGTGAGATTGTCGATGTTTTTGCCGGCGAGCAGAAGCTGAATCTGCCCCCGACTTTCGAACGCCGGCTCGCCCGCTGGCAGAAAAGTTATGGCCTCGCCGAAGATTCTGAAGCCAAGAAGCTGAATTTCACCCCCTTCAAACTGACCCCTCAGTTCGCGGCAGCCTCGTTGCGCGATGGTTTTGGTTGCGATGTGGCGTTTGTCGAAGGCGATGATATCGACACTGAAACAATAAATACGATTTCAAGGGCGCGCGATATTCGTTACGCCATTCAGAACGATTATGACATCTTTACGTTTCGCATGTCTGGTGCGGCGTTGAAAGCCTTGTACCTGAAGAATCGCGAGCTTGTTTTCTCAGGCATGACTGAGAAAACTGTAACGGGTTACCCGTTGCGTGACGATGTACGCTACCGCGTGTGTGCCACTCAGCGGGGCTTCGAAATCGCGGTGCCCCCAGGTGACGCTCGGGCGAAACACAAGAACCAGTGGCTGGGGCTCAGCGACAGCATCACGCGCACAGTCGAAGAAGGCGTAACCGACCCCGACGCCAAGGCCGACAGTCGGTTTCGCTTTCTCACCACGCTCAACCTCTCGAATATTTATGAAACCGGCGCAGTTTCAAATGCGAGCCGCATCGACACCCCGCCGGGCCAGCCCATCGATTCGTATTTCAAATGGGGCCTTGAGAACGATGTCAATTTCACTGTCTATAACCGCCGCCACGCTTTTTCTTTTAATCCCTATATTTTTTACGTCAGGCAGGTCGACCAGATTGTGCGAAACCTTTTGCGCGGTGATATCACATACACATACAATACGGAGTGGTTCATCAGGCCCTATCAGAAGAACCGCATCGATACGGTCGTAGTGCCAGTCAACGGGTTGCGCCCGAGCTTCTTGCGCGAGACCGTGGGCGCCGAATTTTCATGGAAGTTCTTTACTGGCAGGCTTGGTGGCGGTCTCGAGAAAGAGATTCTTGACCCGGTAAACGACCCGAACTGGGGTATTGAATCGAACATTGGCGCGCTATGGGAATTCTACCCCGGCATGAAATATAAACTCGCATTTGATTCGTTCTCGTCCCGCACATACGCAGGCTTCTGGCGTCACCGCCTCGAGATAGGCAATTCTTTGATTTTTACGATAGCGGCGCCCCTCACATTCACGGTGAGCCATCGCTGGTACTATTTCTATCTGGGCTCGGTCAGCGATTTTTACAATTCGTCGATTGTGCTGCTTTCTCTCGACCTGCGCACAACCTGGAAAGAGCCGTAAAACTTTCTATTTGGTCTCGGCTATGATTTGACCAGACTTTGCCCGGTAATAGGCAATCTGGTCGGCCAGGCGTTTGCGGCTCTTAATGGTAATGCTGTCGTCTGCGACGATCAGATTGTCATTCGCCCTGAACGCTGACTCCGTGGTGTCTTTCAGTCGCACGATACCGCAGAGAATCTTCAGCTCGTGCAGGGTTATCCCAAACTTATACGATTTATCGAGTGCGCTGTTGTCCCTTGTACGCAGATTCTGGTTGCGCACGAGGTTGTAGAGATAAGCATACATACGCACAACCGGGTCTCCAATTTTGAAGATGATGAGTCTTTGGTGTGAAAACCAGATGCGTCGCGCCATGTTCTCAAAGATCTTCTGCAGAACGCCTTCGGCGACGCTCGAAACAAGTTGCTGTGGCGAGATACGAATGAGCTGCGAATCTTGCGTAGTGACGGCAGTGCCCATGCGTGGCGCATCTTCGATAAAGGCCATTTCGCCGAAAAGCTCGCCCGGGCCGAGCACATCGATAATGAATTCTTCACCGCGGACAATCCTCATGAGTTTGACCGAGCCCGAAAGCACGACAAAAATCTCTTTGCCCATTTCACCTTCTGAGAAGAGCATCGTGTCTTGTTCAACGAGGGTCGTTTTGCCGGTGAACTCGATTTCTTTGTAGTGGTCTTTGACTTCTTCGAAGCGGGTGCGTGCCATGTCGAGATAGACACCGTTATTTTGTTCTGCCCAGGTAATGTAAGCCTTTAGCGCTCGTGCAGCGTAATGGGGCTTATTCCACTCAACGTATTTTGCCGATAGGTTGTAGAGAATATCGGGCGTGACGTTGCGATCTTCGGGCGCATCGAGCTTCGAGAGGTGCAGCTGAATCGTTCTGAGCTCACGCGAATAGAGACGTAACATTTTCACCGCGAGCTCTGACTGAGATTTCAGATAGCTGCCGATCATCGAAACGGGAATCTCAGCCACCTGCGCGTCGGTCGTGGCGTAGATCGTGACCAGAAAGCGGTGGCCCGTCAGCGCAGACACGAGGCCAAAACTATCGCCCGCCTCAAAGCGTGAGAGAACCTTGTCGTTGAGCCGGTGCTCGGTATCGATCGCGAGCACTCCCTTACGCACGAGATAGAAAATGCCAGGGTTGGGTGCATTCTGTATAATGACGGTATTGCCGGCTTTGTAGTCTTTGATCTTTATGTCTTGCATGGCACGCCCTTAGAATATCGGCAAATCTCAGGCGCACGGCCAAGGGAAAATCGGTGCACACGAGATGCCTGGGCGTTTTATAGACCCTTAAATCAGGCGACATAACATCTTCGCGATGAAGATTGGCATTACGCTGCCGGGCATGTCCCATTAGCGTATCGAACGAACACCATGGCTAAAACACCGCAAAAAGAAGAAAAAAAACCAGCTAAAGCAAAGGCCCCTGAAGAGGCGCCGATGCACGGGCATGTATCTGAAGAGTACAATGCCTCGAAGATTCAGGTTCTCGAAGGCCTTGAGGCCGTGCGCAAACGCCCGGGCATGTACATCGGCTCGACCGATCTGCCAGGCCTGCACCACATGGTCTACGAAGTCGTCGACAACTGCATCGACGAAGCGATGGCAGGCCACTGCGATACCGTCGAAGTCGAAATCAGCAAAGGCAACATCGTCAGCGTTTCTGACAACGGTCGCGGTATTCCGGTTGATATTCACCCCAAAGTGGGAGTTTCAACAGTTGAAGTTGTTCTGACCAAATTGCATGCGGGCGGCAAATTCGGCGACGGAGCCTATAAGGTTTCGGGCGGTCTGCACGGTGTTGGTGTTTCTGTCGTGAATGCACTATCAGAGTGGGTGCAGGTTGATGTGCACCGCGACGGCAAGCAGCATCACATTGAATTCGCGCGCGGCAAAACCAAGGCCCCGCTTAAAGTGAAAGGGCCGAGCAAAAAGCGCGGCACCACAGTCACGTTCTTGTCAGACAGCCAGATATTCGATACGCTTGATTACCGGTACGACACGCTTTCGTCACGGCTGCGCGAGCTTGCCTTTCTAAATAAGAATCTCAAGATCACGATACGCGACACCCGCGAGAAAGAAGTCAAAGAGCACGTTTTTCAATACAAGGGCGGCATTGTCGAATTCGTCAAAATGCTGACCGAAAAGAAGAACCCTCTGCAAAAAAAGCCCATCTATGCGATTCAGCAGAAAGACGGCATTCAGGTCGAACTTGCCATTGAATATTGCGACACCTATTCAGAGCAGATTTTTACGTTCGCCAATGCGATTCACACCCGCGAAGGCGGCACGCACCTTGAAGGCTTTCGCACGGCCCTCACGCGCGCGATTAACGAATACAAGAAGAAACTCGGTTATGACAAAAAAGTCGAAGAGCCTCTGACTGGTGACGACGTGCGCGAGGGCCTGGTGCTCGTGCTTTCGATTCTGATACCCAACCCTCAGTTTGAAGGCCAAACAAAAATGAAGCTCGGTAACGGCGAGGTCAAGGGTATAGTCACGTCGGTAGTTTACGAAAAGCTGTGCGAATATTTCGAAGAGAACCCGCAAGACGCCAAGCGCGTGATTGAGAAGTGCATGCAGGCGGCTCTCGCGCGCATCGCGGCGCGCAAGGCCAAAGAACTCGTGCGCCGCAAGAGCGCACTCGAAGGCGCAGGCCTGCCAGGAAAACTTGCAGACTGCAGTGCGCGTGAACCCAAAGACTGCGAACTTTTTATCGTCGAGGGTGATTCGGCGGGTGGCTCGGCGAAGCAAGGCCGCAACAGGCACTTTCAGGCCATTCTGCCGCTGAAAGGCAAAATTACCAACGTCGAAAAGACCAAGCTCGACAAGATCTTGGGTGACGGCGAGGTCGCTGCGCTCATTTCAGCGATTGGCTGCGGTATCGGCGCTGAATTCAATATCGACAAATTGCGCTACCACAAGATCGTTATCATGACCGATGCCGATGTAGACGGCGCGCATATACAGACGCTGCTGTTGACATTCTTCTTTCGCCATATGCCGC
>JAKQXK010000149.1 GCA_029561505.1 Spirochaetota bacterium
AGAGGCGTACGCAGCCAAAAAAGAAGGCAAGTACATCTTGCCCCATACGCGCAAGGCGATTGTCGATGCATATAAGCGCGCTGGCATCAAAGGCCCAAAAGACCTCGACCTCGTCGAAACGCATGACTGCTTCACAACTTCTGAATACGCAGCGATCGAACACTTCGGCCTGACGGCACCCGGTGAAGCGTACAAAGCGATCGACAATGGTGACATTCGCATCGGTGGCAAACTGCCGTTTAACCCTTCTGGCGGGCTCATCGGCGCAGGCCACCCCGTCGGTGCAACAGGCTCACGCCAGCTGCTTGATGTGTTCAAACAGCTCACCGAAACAGCCGGAGAAAACCAGGTAGAAGGCGCGAAAGTCGCGGCTGCACTGAACATCGGTGGTTCAGCGACCACCAACGTCGTGCACATCGTCGGCGTAGACAAAGGCAAATAATATGTCGCTCATTCAGGCACAGGCAATTACCACGAACGTTAAGGCGTTCTATAACCGCTTCGAGAAATTTCTCGCTGATAAGGCGTTTGAGAATAACAACATCTCAACCGACAAGATGGATCAAGACCAGGTCGCCAACTACGACCTAGCCTGGATTGCGGCAGAAATTTTTGCGATCGATGAAATGATCGCCTACCCCACGAAAGTTGAAAAAGGCGTCGGCAGCATCGAAGAGAGCCTTTCGCTGTTTTTCATCGCCGACGCGTTGAACGACATCGTCGCCCGCTTTCGCCTTGCTGCGCACAAGATGGGCATACCTGCTGAACAGGCAGAAAAAGAGCTCGGTACCAAAGACATCTACGATTTTATCGCGAAATTCAGCTCTGAAGAATTTGCCGGTAAGATCGCAGATACTCTTGCCTCTACGCGCGATTACGGCGCTTACGGCCTTAACGACGACCAGGCGATGATGGCCGACACCTTTCGCAAGTTTGCCGAAGGCCAGGTGAAGCCCATTGCTGAGAAAGTACACCGCCAAGACCTCACGATTCCCGATGAAATTATCGACGGCCTTGCTGAGATGGGCTGCTTTGGCCTTTCGATCGCCGATACCTACGGCGGATTTCAATCTGAAGAAAACCCAGACCACACTTCGATGGCTGTCGTCACTGAAGAGTTGTCACGTGGCAGCGTCGGTGTAGCCGGCAGTCTTATCACCCGGCCCGAAATTGTTGCCAAGGCAATCGCAGCGGGTGGTACCGAAGAGCAAAAACAGAAATGGCTTCCGCTTCTCGCATCGGGCGAGAAGAAATGTGCGGTAGCCGTCACCGAGCCCGATTTCGGGTCTGACGTTGCCGGCATGAAAGTTGCGGCAGTCAAAGTCGACGGCGGCTGGAAAATCAATGGCGTAAAAACCTGGTGCACATTTGCCGGTATGGCTGATGTGCTGCTGGTTTTGGTGCGCACAAACCCTGACATGTCACTCAAACACCGCGGGCTCTCTATATTGCTCGCTGAAAAAGCGCCGACGCGCGATCATGAATTTGACTACACCCAGCCAGAAGGTGGCCGCATGCACGGCAAAGCCATCTCAACGATTGGCTACCGCGGTATGCACTCTTACGAAGTGGTCTTTGAAGACTATTTTGTACCAGATGCAAACCTTGTCGGTGGCGAGGCGGGCCTCGGCAAAGGTTTCTACCTGCAGATGGCGGGCTTCGCCGGTGGTCGTTTACAAACGGCCGCGCGCGCAACGGGTGTAATGCAGGCGGCTGTCGAAAAGGCGCTGCAATACGCAATGGATCGCAAGATTTTTGGTAAGCCGATAGCAGCTTACGGTATCAATCGCCATAAACTGGCAAAAATGGCTGCAATTACGCAGGCCGTTCGCCAGATGACATATAAATCCGCACGCCTCATGGATAAACACGAAGGGCAGATGGAAGCATCGCTCGTGAAGTTCTATTCATGCCGCATTGCAGAATGGGTGACGCGTGAAGCGCTGCAGATTCACGGCGGCATGGGTTATGCCGAAGAATATGAAGTTTCGCGGCTGTTCGTCGACGCGCGCGTTTTCAGTATTTTTGAAGGCGCAGAAGAAGTGCTCGCGCTGCGAGTGATCGCCCGCGCACTTCTCGCCCGCGCACTGGGTCTGAAAGCCGCCTGATTTTTCAGCATGCAGAGGGAAATCGCCCGATTCTCCCTCTGCGTCATTCTAGCTCTCGGCGTTCGCGCTGAAGCGGTACCCTGGCGGGAGCGCGGCGCCATGCGCGTCGCGACCTCGCTGCCAAAACGCCTGATCGATTCAATCATGGCGCAGGGTAACTGGAATCTACTCTTTCAAGAAGGGCCGTTCAGCGAGTTTCAACGCCAGGTAGCGATTGCCAATTATTTTGCCTTTCGCGGTGAATTAAACGATGCAGAATTATTTTTTAAGAAAGCCGAAGCGTCGCTTTCGATAGCCTACGCGTCTTTGCGTGGCAAATATGACTGGCCTCGGCTGCCGCAAAATTTAAGCGCCAAAGATCTGCCTTGGGGTGAAAACCGGGAAACCTTTCAAGATTTTGTTTTGTGTTCATTGCAGCTCTATCTCGAATCGGGCCTCGTTGCCCATGAAACCGGCCGCATCAATTTTGATGGTATCGAGTCGTCTCTCACAAGAACCGAACGGCAACTGTCGATGCCACTGAGGCAAAAAGATGCAGACATGTATTTATTCGTAACGCTTCTGCAAGATGCCATCAATCTGAGGCAATCACGCCAGTTAAACGCGCTCGAAGCAGCCGATCGTTTCGACAGGGTTAGTACTGCCCTGCCCGTCAGCACCAAAAATTACTGGAGCCGGCGGGCGCTGATGTTTCGTATTTTCGAGAATATACACTATGGTAATCTGAACCGAACGCGCGCTCT
>JAKQXK010000153.1 GCA_029561505.1 Spirochaetota bacterium
TGCCTCAAGCTCGCCCTTCGCCAGCCGCACCCGAATCTCTGCACCACTTTTGAGTGTTGCCGCATCGGTCACGATTTTGTTGCCGCTATAAACAACCGAATAGCCGCGCTTGAGCGTTGCGAGTGGTGAATACGCCTCGAACCTGCCGGCAGTCGATTCAAATTCGGCGCGGGTGAGTTTAATCTTTTGCGCAGCGAGCACTTCAAGTGGTGTTAGCCGGTTGAGCGCATTGGCGTGGCTGTTAACGATGTTGCGAAATGTGAAGTTCAGTTTTGATTCGAGCTCATCGAGAAAATGTGCCTGGTCTTTCACCAAGACGTATGGTTTTTCCCAGAATTCTTTTGTCGATGTACGCAAGAATCTTTCTTGAAACAGTTGCAGTTTTGCTTCGACAGCGCCATAGGCGCGTTTGAGATGATTCTCCGCCCGGTAGCTCAAATCTTCGATAACAGGAAAAACCGCCCTGGCCGCATCGGTCGGCGTCGCTGCCGCGTAGTCGGCAACGTCGTCAGAGATCGGGTGGTCGATCTGGTGGCCGACGGCAGAGACCACGGGGATTCGGCAGTTGGCAATGGCGCGGCAGACCGCCTCGTCGTTAAACGCCATCAGGTCTTCGGCAGAGCCGCCGCCGCGGCCGACGATGACCACGTCGCAGCGCCATTCTTTTTTCTGAATTTCGTTGAGTGCGGCGACGATCGATTGCGGTGCTGCTTCACCCTGAACCTGCGCCGGCGCGAGCACAATTTCGGCGTTTGCATAGCGTTCTTGCACCTGCTTCAGAATATCGCGGTAAGCCGCTGTGCCTGCGCCAGTTACAATACCGACACGACGGGGCAGCGGCGGCAGATCGCGCCGGGTTTCCGGTGTCTTGATTAATCCCTCTTTAAGAAGGCGTTCGCGAATCTGTTGTAGCTTTTGCAGCAGGTCACCGGCGCCGATTTTCTGCACGCGTTTGACTGTGAAGCTATACGTCGATTGCGGTGCGTAGATGCCGGTGGTGCCGAGAATTTCGACTTTGAGCCCCATTTTGAGTTCGAAGTCGAGCGGTGTCTGTGCAAAGCGAAAGTAGGTGCAGCGAATCGTCGGCCGCGGGTTCTGGTTCTTTTGCGAAGAATCAGAAAGTGTCATGTAGATGTGCCCCGACGAGGCATGCTTCTGGTAAGAGGTGATTTCGCCTTTGATCCAGACGTCTTGCAGCTCGGGTGTGCTCTTGATTTTGGTCTCGATGACCCTGCAGATTTCGGCGACGGTATACTGTTGCGGCACGGGAGTCACGCAGCAGTTGCAAATTGACGCTGCCCGTCAATTTGCAACTGGAGTTATGGCCTCTATCCTCATTACGCAATGCCTGCAAAATGACTTTGTGCGTCTGCTCGACAAGTACGACCCATTGCCCAACTACCTGCACATTGGTTATGACGAAGCGAACCGGCTGCTCGGCGAGCGCGCAGAAGAGGGGCCGGTTGCGCAGATCATTCGCTGGGCATATGAGCAGAGCGAAGCGGCGCTCAAAATCATTCACATTCGCGACTGGCATAGTGCCGAAGACAAAGACCAGCAGAGTCATCTCGAACAATTTGGCCGGCATTGCCTGGCAAACAGCGAAGGTGCGGATTTCGTTTTCACACGGCAGTTGCCGGCTGCTGCGTCACGCCGCAGCGACATCGTGGTCAATGCTTCTG
Organism: Spirochaetota bacterium; assembly: GCA_029561505.1. GTDB lineage: Bacteria > Spirochaetota > Leptospiria > Turneriellales > Turneriellaceae > Turneriella. Next base: position 1,683 of record JAKQXK010000153.1, read on the forward strand.
GTCTAAATGATTTCTACAAGACAGACCTCGCCGATCACCTGACCGAAGCTGAAAAGAGCGCAGGGCTGCGCATCGGTCTCATCGGCGTCTGGACAGAGGCGAAGATCACGTATCTTGCGTACGAGCTCGTGACTCGCTACCCGAAAATAGAACTCGTCACCTGCAGCGCGCTGACCGCAAGCTCTTCGCGCAGCCAGCACTTTATCGCGCTCGATCATCTAAAGAGAATTCTGGGCGTGAAGGTATTTGACTCGGTCGCGAGCTTTGCCGAATATCTCGGAGGCACAGGCCACGGCCTC
>JAKQXK010000155.1 GCA_029561505.1 Spirochaetota bacterium
GCAAAAAGTGGGCAACCGCTTGCTCGTGATAAATCCGCCATACCCACCAATGGATGCCGCTACGCTCGACCGCAGCTTTGAATACCCTTACACGCGCATGCCGCACCCGAAATACCGCAAGCGTGGGCAGATCTCTGCCTATGAAATGATCAAGTTTTCGATCAACACGCACCGCGGTTGTTTTGGCGGATGCAGTTTTTGCACGATCTCTGCGCACCAGGGCAAGTTCATCGCTTCGCGGTCAAAAGAAAGCATCGCGCGCGAACTCGAGATTCTCGCCGAGCACCCCGAATTTAAGGGCGTGATCTCAGATATGGGCGGGCCATCGGCAAACATGTACAAGATGCAGGGCAAAGACCTGTCGATCTGCGAACGCTGCAGCGCGCCTTCGTGCATTTTTCCAAAAATCTGCAAGAACCTCGACACCGACCACCACGACCTCACCGAAATTTACCGCATGGTCAAGAACCACCCGAAGGTGAACCACGCATTCGTGGGTTCGGGTGTGCGCTACGATCTGCTGATACCAAAAGATAACCAGCACGACAAAGCCAATGGCCTCAGCGAATACACCGAACAATTGGTTTCGCACCATGTTTCGGGACGTCTCAAGGTCGCGCCCGAGCATACGGCAGATCATGTACTGAAAGTGATGCGCAAGCCTTCATTCAAATTGTTCCATGCGTTTAAGCAACAATTCGAAAAGATAAACCGCAAGGCCGGCAAGAAGCAGCAGCTCATACCCTACTTCATTTCGTCGCACCCCGGTACCAGCGTCGAAGATATGGCAGACCTTGCAACCGAAACGGCCGAACTCGGTTTTCAGCTCGAGCAAGTGCAGGATTTCACCCCCACACCGATGACTGTCGCAACAGAAATTTATTACTCTGGCGTTCACCCGTATACGGGAAAACCGGTGGCACAAAACCTTGATGAGCGTACGAAGAAGCTGCAGAATAGTTTTTTCTTCTGGTATAAAAAAGAAAACACCGGTTTGATTAAGAACGAGCTCGCAAAGATCAAACGCGGTGATCTGTGGCAGCGGCTGACCAAATCCAGAGGCAATAAGCCATAAATGCGCTTTGCGCACTTATGGCTTATTGCCACATCAATCTGTATATCTTTCGGCTCCAGGCTTTAAATTGCAGGTGAGGGCGTTTGGGAAAAGCGACGTTGGGTATAACTTCGTATAAACCCGTCTGCACATAGTGTTGGTAATATTGCGGAAAATATCGCGTCTCAAGATTCATCTCATTCTGCAGAGTCGATGAAACCATACGAACTGCCCGCAATTCTTCGCGACCGAGCACTGCCAGAAGTGGTGCATCGCTCTCAAACACCATTCCTCTCAGCACCATGATCTGCCGCCCATCAATCACCTCGGGTGCCACCTGTGGCACCACGCGCACTTCACCGCGCGCAACCATCTCACTCATGAGTTCGTTGAAATGCCTGGGCACGGGAGACGCTTCGATGTGCAGGTAGTCAACCCCCGAAATTGTTTTGCCGTGTTTTTGAAAATAGTGCATCTCAGAATAATAGAGATTCTTGCAGAGTGCAACTCGATTGAGTTTGCCTGGCAGCTTGCGCAGAATAAAGACAATCATACCGCGCATTCGGGCATATTCTTCGTAGATTTCTTTTGTGTGGCGCATGGGGTGAGATTCGTTCAATATCGAACAATTTTTTCGTGCGTTCACAGTTCAAAGATTTTGACAGCGTGTCGCGCAAATTTAGTTTCCCGCCCATGGCAAAAGAACTCTACGAACTCAACGAAGCAATACCAACGGGTGAAGTCCCTAAGAAGATGTACGCAGTCACGATTCGCGAAGAAAGATTCGGCGAACCCAAAAAAGCGTTCATGAAAGAAGTTGTCGATGTACCTGAAATCGGCCCAGACGACGCGCTCGTCATGGTGCGGGCTGCGGGCATCAACTATAACAATGTCTGGGCCGCACTCGGCATACCGCTCAACATGGTCGACGTGCACCGCAAAGACCAGAACGATCATTCTGGCTTTCACATCGGCGGCTCTGATGCGTCTGGCATCGTCTACAAAGTTGGCGCAAATGTCAAAAACGTGAAAGTGGGCGACGAAGTGGTTGTGCACTGCGGTATGTGGGATGTCAATAATGCAGATATCAAAGCGGGTAAAGTAGACCCGATCGTTCATACATCCAACCGCATCTGGGGTTATGAAGTCAATTACGGCAGCTTTGCTCAATTCACCAAAGTGCAGGCTCACCAGTGCCTGCCGCGCCCAAAGCACCTCGACTGGAATGCTTCGGCCGCGTACATGCTCGTCGGCGCGACAGCTTACCGCATGCTGATGGGTTTTCCTGAGCATACCGTACGCAAAGACGACGTCGTGCTCATCTGGGGCGGCGCGGGTGGCCTCGGTTCAATGGCGATTCAGATCGTGCGTGAAATGGGCGGCAAACCAATCGCTGTGATTTCTGAAGCAAACAAAGTCGACTACTGCAAGAACCTCGGCGCAATCGGTGTCATCAACCGCAAAGATTTCAACCATTGGGGCATGCTGCCACACTGGAAAGACGAAGCGAAATATGCAGAATGGATCAAAGGTGCGCGCGCGTTCGGCAAAGCCATCTGGGAAATAGCCGGCAAGGGCGTAAATCCGCGCATCGTTTTTGAGCACCCGGGCGAAACCACGATACCAACTTCGTGCATGGTCGTTGATCGTGGTGGCATGGTCGTCATCTGCGCCGGCACAACCGGTTACAACGCGACGGTCGACCTCAGATACCACTGGATGCACCAGAAGCGTCTGCAGGGTTCGCACTTTGCCAACGACGCACAGTCTGAGGCGTTCAACAATCTCGTACTAGAAAAGCGTATTGATCCGTGCCTGTCAAAGACGGTGTCATTCGATGAGATTGGCGACCTGCACCAGATTATGTACGAGAACAAGCACCCACATGGCAACATGGTGGCCACGGTTCAGCTCGGCTAAGCCGAACTGAACTCGCCATCCATTGCTTGTCGCAACTGGGGTGCGCCCCGCACCATGGTTGCCTGCAACAAAAGAGCCGCGCATCGCGCGGCTCTTTTGTGAACAAGATAGATTTTGACGCTGTATGTCGGCAGCCGGGGCATGCGGCATGGATATTCTTCGCGTCTTTATTCAGGGTAAACGCAAATATATAACGGCTGCGGTGGTCATAGCGGTAGCCTACTTTGCGGTGCAGCGCGTGCGCTCGGCACCCCCGACAATTGAAGTCCCCCTGAAAAAAACAACGATTGTGCGCACCGTTTACGGCCTGGGCACCGTGCAGGCAGAGCGTGAATACCAGTTAAAAATTGGTATCGCGGCGAACATCAGACGGTTGTACGTTAAAGAAGGCGATAACGTCAAGGCAGGTGACCGGTTGGTTGAGTTTGATCAGGTGCCCACGATGCGGTCGCCGATTTCAGGCGTGGTCTCGGCCGTTTCATTTGAAGAAGGCGAGGCTGTCTTTCCGCAGAACCCTGTTCTCAAGGTAATCGATCTCACGCGCCGGTATATCACGGTTTCGCTCGACGAAAAAGCAGCGGTTCTGATTAACAAAAAGCAGATCGTGCGCATCGCATTTGAAGGGCTGCCGGGAAAAACATTTCAAGGCTCGGTCACCTCAATATATCCGTCAGAAGGCCAGTTTTTTATCAAAGTTGATTCAAAAGAACTGCCCGGCGAAATTTTGCCGGGAATGTCAGCCGACCTCGCAATCGAAGCGGGCACGAAAGAAAATGTTTTTGTCGCGCCGATTCGCGCGGTACAAGACCGCAAGATTACCATCATTCGCGCGGGCAAAAAAATGCGCGTGCCCGTGCAGCTTGGTCTAACCCAAGGCGAAAAAGTAGAAATCGTCGCAGCCGATCTTACAGAAGGCGATCTGCTGAGATACCAGCAATGAATGTGATTCAGGGGCAAATTCTCGCCACTGCTGAACCAACATGATCTTCATTGCACTCAGACAACTTTGGGCGCGTAAACGCCAGACAATACTGACGCTGCTTGGGGTTATGCTCGGCGCGGCGGCTTACATCGCCATCTCAGGTATCTTGCTGGGCTTTCGCGAATATCTGCTCGACCAGATGGTCAACAACGACTCGCATGTGCGCATTTCGGCAAAAGCGCGACTCGTCGAAGAAACCAGCTTCGAACACGTCTTCGCCAAAAAAAACGAAACACTGTTCTGGTTAGTGCCGCCGTCAGGCCGAAAAGACAGCCAGAAGATCGACAACGTGCAAGAGTGGTATCAGAGGCTGCGCGAAGACAACGATGTCGAAGCGTTCGCGCCCCAACTTAACGTCACGGTTCTCTACCGCAAGGGAAAAGTGACGCAGAATGGCCGCGTAATGGGTATTGTGCCCGCGATGCAGACGCGCGTTGCAATGATTGAAAAGAACGTGCTGAAAGGCACGCTGCGCGAACTTGCTGAAAACGGCCAGAAGATCATGCTGGGTGAAGGTTTGCGCGAAAATCTGGGTCTGCGTTACGGCGATTCTATCACAGTCATTAACAGCCGCGGCGACAAACAGCAGTTCAAGGTTTCGGGGTCATTTTCGAGCGGCAACCGCCAGATTGATGAAAGCCTCGCTTACGTTTCGCTGACCACCGCACAATCGATTGCGGGTAGCCCGGGGCAGGTTTCAGATATAGCCGTTCGCCTCAGCGACGTCAGAAAATCTTACCCAAAAGCGCAGCAGTGGTCTAACGACGAGTCAGCGAAAGTGCAGAGCTGGGAACAAATTAACGCTTCTATACTCGATGTCTTTCAGGTGCAGGATATGACGCGCTACATGATGTCGGCCATTATTCTGATCGTTGCGGGCTTTGGTATTTACAATATTCTCAGCATTGTGATCAGCCAAAAAAAGCGCGAGATTGCAATCTTGCGCTCGATCGGCTACGAAAGCACCGATATTCTCACAATTTTTATGACGCAGGGTATGCTACTGGGCTTCGCAGGGGGAGTTCTCGGGGTGCTGCTGGGTTACGTGCTGTGCTGGCAGCTTTCGCATGTGACGTTCTCGAGCCCGATGACCAAGACGAAGGCCACCACCATGATGATTTCGTTTAATTATCTGATCTACATTTATGGTTTTCTCATGGCTCTGATCTCCACCACGATCGCAAGCTTTCTGCCGGCTCTCAAAGCCGGCAAGCTGTCACCGATCGACATCATTCGGGGGCAAGAATGAGCATTCGCCTCGAAAACGTTATAAAATCGTTCGGAGAACCACCGACGCAGATTATCAAGAATGTCTCATTTGAACTGGGCGACGGCGAATTCGTCGCGCTCACCGGGCGTTCGGGTTCGGGCAAAAGCACGCTGCTCTACATGATCAGCTCGCTCGACAACCCAACGTCGGGCAAAGTTTTGCTGCAAGGCCAGAACATCGCAGAAATGCCGCAACAAGAGCTGCACGCGTTTCGCAATACGCAAATGGGTTTCATATTTCAGTACCATTACCTGCTGCCTGAATTTACGGCGCTCGAAAACGTGCTGATGCCTGCAATTAAGGCAGGTACCGCGCAGCAAAAGCGCGCAGAGGCAACCGAGCTCTTAAAAAGATTTGATCTCGGCCAGCGCATGCACCACCTGCCCTCACAGCTTTCGGGTGGTGAATCGCAGCGTGTCGCGATCGCGCGCGCTCT
>JAKQXK010000177.1 GCA_029561505.1 Spirochaetota bacterium
AAGAACCAGCAGCACCGGCCGGCGCGAAAAACAAAACAACGCTTAAGCAGTTTCTGCACTACGTGCAATATGTTCATGAAAAACCCGAATCAGGTGTAGACATTCTGCTTCAGGGTTTCGAAGACGCCAAATTTACCCGCAAGATTGAAAAAACCTACCGTATCGAAGAGAAAGCTCTCAGAACAAACGTCTGGGGCAAACTCTTGTCGCGCTACCGCGTCGACCGCAAGTTCTTTAATCACGTTGGCCTCGTGCTCTACGACACTGAAGCGAAAAAAATTGTGCACCGCCAGTTTTACAGCATCAAGGGTCGCTTCAAGATTCTCTGAGATACCCTAATCTTCTTGTCGTCGCGGCATTAGAAAACAGTTTCGGCGCACATGCTGACGCGCCGCATAGGGCACTTTTTCGAACGCAGCCGCGAACACTGGCTTTTTGTACCTCTGTTCGTGCTGCTGATTCTTTCATTTATATACGTCTTCTTTGTCGGAGACAAAGGCCTCATGGCTTACAGAGTCCGAATCAGAGAAAAAGAAGATCTCAAGGCTCAGATCGAGAGCTTTAACCGCCAAAAAGACGAGCTAAAGCAGAAGCTCACGATGCTGCGCAACAAAGACATGGCGGTACAGAAATTCAGTAAGGATTTCTACCTTTTTCAAGAGAAAGTGCGCATACTCAAATTTCGCGAGTCTGCTGACGAAAAAACCGCTGAAGCGAGCGCGGCTGCCGATCTTGCAACAACCCAGAAATTCTATATCGTATTCACGAGCGTGCTGATTGCGCTGGTTACCTTATTCTTTTACCGACGCAACAGCGCTCGTATCATGGCCGACAAAGTCAGGCCCTTCGCACTGGGAGACGATGTTTGACATGAAAAAAACTATTTGTGCGTGGTTCGTTGTATTTTCGGCCTTATCTGCTGCGGCTGACCTGAAAAAATACCAAGATGGCGTGACGCGCTACGAAGCACGCGAGTTTGATAAAGCCGTAAAACTTCTGGTCGAGTTCATCGCCGAAAACCCATACGAACCTGAAGTCAAAAAGTCATGGTTCTATATCGCGAATGCGCTTGCAGAACAGAACAAGTGCAACGAGGCAGTCGCCAGGGCAAACATAGCGCTCGAGCGGTATCCCGCCCACGAAGACCGGCATGAGCTGCGCGTCATAACCGCCGAATGCCTCTATAAGCTCAACGCGCATGCCCGTGCAGAAAAAATTCTTAGCGATACGCGCAAGCACACAGATATTGAGACGCTGCATTATCGTATCGATCTCTACCGGGGGTTTATTGCCTATGACGCCCGTTCTTTCGCAGCAGCCGTGAAATTCTACAGAAATGCCCTTCGCCTTGCCAGCAAATTTGGCTCGGAGAATCGTGACGTCTACCGGGCCTATCGTGATCTTGGCACAATTCTGGCCGATGATGCTTTGCAAACTGAGTCTGCCGTAGAATACCTTTCGCGCGCGATTCAGTTAGCCACAAAATATAAACCTTCTGAGGCCGGCGGGCTGCGGCTGGTGCTGCGCAAAATATCGCTGCGCCGCATTGACAAACTCAACGGTCTCGACGATAATTCTATCGCTGATATCAGGGTCGACGGTGACGATGTTTATATCGCGACTTGGGGGGCGGGCCTCGTGCGCTATACGCGTTCTGCAGATAAACTCGAAAAGATCAGGCTGCCGTCACCGCAGTTGCGGGGTCTCTACGCCGATTTCGATGAGCTTTACGTTACCTCGTTTGATGGCGTTTACCGATACAGCAAGAAGACTGGCAAGACAGAAAGTCTGAGCGATGAAGCGGGTGCGCTCAAACTGGGCCAAAAGACGATTAAAGACGATCGGTACGTCTATTTTTCAACGCTGAATCGTGGACTTATACAGTACGACACGATCAAACATAAAGTCGTGACTCTCGGCAAAGATTCGTGGGTAGGCAGCAATCAGGTATATGCGCTCGACGCCGATCTCGAATACATCGTCGTCGGTACACTCGATCAGGGCGCGGTCATATACCACAAAAAAACCGGTGAAGTGCAGAGAATTACCACGGGCGAAGGCGGCCTCAAATCTGAAAATGTCAAGGCTGTCTTGCTCGACGGCAGGTATGTTTACATCGGTGCACACAACGACGGCGTCTATGTCTACGACATGCAGAAGAAAAAGCTGACGATGCTGAAGGCAGAGCTGCCTTTCCCGTCTGCGTTTGCGCGGCGTGACCACGAGATATTTATTGGGACTTCGGGGCAGGGGCTGCGTGTACTTGACCGCAACACGAACCAGATCGACCGCCTGACAGCGGTCGAAGGGCTTTCATCGAATGAAATTCAGATTCTGCGCGTCGAAGGTGACTTTCTTTGGATAGGCTATCTGGAGAACGGAATCGACGTCGTTTACAGGCCCGTCAGGGAAAAATAACTCAGGCACGCGCCAGAGGTGCGCCGCCACAGTGGCTACTTTTCGGCAAATTTGATGCGCGCCTTCTTGGCCGCCTGAGTGAGAAAATCACGCCAAATGCGGTCTTGCATGTTGATACCCTGCCCGGTCGGCGCCATGTATTGCAGTTTTAATACGAGGTGCGCCCCCGTCATTTGCAGAAGAACGCGCGGTTCACGGTAGCCCGAGAGCATGTCGAGGTCATCGCCCGATTGCAGCTGCTCTTTCACCGCCCGGGCATTCTGGTAATGTTTCGCAGCAATGGCCTCGAGCATTGTGGCTGCCGATTTCCAGTCGCTTTTCGCAGCCAAATGAATGTGAATTTCTTGAAAGACGTGACCGACATGCGCGCTGGTTGTTGAGAAAATTTCTGTAAAAATTTTGGCATTGGGAAAATAAACCACTCGCCCTGTTGGTTGCCCGCCTTCGACCTGCGAAACCTCGACGATGCTGGTTTCCATGAGCCTGATGTCGATAACGTCGCCTGCTATCGCCCCGATTTGAATTCGATCGCCGATAACGAACGGCCGGCGAATCATAATATATGCCCAACCGACGACGCTGACCCACAGGTCGCGCGTAACAATGAGAAAACCAGCCCCAAAAATACCGAGAAAGGTGGCGAGATTGCGTATCGATGGCAACCAGACCGGCAACAGCAAGAACAGCGCGATAAAGAAAACGATGTACGAAAGCGCCCTTTTATAGCGCAGTCTGATAAACTTATCATCGATATTGTGAAAGGCGATGCGCAGAATCATCATGCGCAAAAGCAATAGCACACCCACCACCAGCGCGGTCGCAACAAATGCGTGCCCGCTGGTGATGCTTGTCCAGAGTGCGTTCAGGTTCTGCGGAGAGAAAAACTCAAACATGCCCGATCAGGCGCTGCGCTTGCGCATTGAAGGGTTAAGCACCTTCTTGCGCAGACGCAGGCTGCTCGGAGTTACCTCGAGCGTCTCGTCTTCTTCGAGAAAGTCGAGGCACTGTTCGAGCGACATTTTCTTATGCGGTACGAGGCGCAGCGCTTCATCTGTGCCCGACGCGCGCACGTTACTTTGCTTTTTCTCTTTAATGGGGTTCACATCAAGATCATTGTCTTTTGCGTGCAGGCCAATCACCATGCCGACATAAACCGGCACCTGAGCGCCGACGAAGAGATCGCCGCGGTCTTGAATACTGAAGAGCGCGTATGCGTTTGTTGAACCGGCTTCCATGCTGACGATGGCACCGCGCGTGCGGCCCGAGAAGTCGCCGGCGTAAGGGCGGTAACCAAGAAAAAGCCCCGACATTGAACCTTCACCGCGCGTCTCCGTTAAGAAGAAGCTGCGAAAGCCAATGAGGCCGCGCGTTGGCATTTCATATTTGATGCGTACGAAACCTGTTGAGAGCGTCTCCATAATGAGCATCATGCCCTTGCGGCGGTTGAGTTCTTGAATCACGCCACCCGAATAGGCTTCGGGCATATCCATGATCATTTCTTCGAATGGTTCTAGCTTCTGGCCATCTTCTTCTTTAAAGATTACCTGTGGTTTTGAAACGCCGAGCTCGAAGCCTTCGCGGCGCATGTTCTCGATCAA
>JAKQXK010000204.1 GCA_029561505.1 Spirochaetota bacterium
TCGGCAGGCGTTACAGCTTTTGTTTTACCCTTGCCGCTTTTGTCACCGGGATAAACGTTATGCAAAAACACACTTTCGAACGCCTTGTCGTCGAACTCCGCATCCCGCGGAAAAACCCTGGCTGAAGCCTTCATGTCACCGCTTCGCGAACCCTCGCTGCGGTGCAAAGACTAACTGCTTTCTGAAAAAGATTGCCGCTACGGGCTCTTGCGCTTGGGTGCTTTTTTTGTTTTTGGCGCAGCCCTGGCAGTCCGCTTTTTGGCCGACTTAACCGTGGGTTTGCCGGCCGGCCGCAACGGCGCGCCCACTGCTTTTACAGCTTTCACACCGGCAGGTTCTGCGCCCGCAGCACCGCCGCTTACATGTTTACGGCGGCCTTCGAGCATACCCAAATAGGCAGGCATAAAAACCAAAGCAAAGGTGAGGCAACTGATTTCACCGATAACGGCCATTAAACCAAAAGAAGCCATAGCCTGGTTTTTCGCCCAGAGCATTGAGCCATAGCCAATAATTGTGGTCCATGAGCACAGAAAAACAGCCGACCCGGTGCTGCTCACAGCATCGCTGATCGAACGTTTGTGGTCAACCTTATAGCGGTAATAAATATTGATCGCATAGTCGACACCGATGCCTATCGTAATCGGAATCGTGATAAAATTAAAGAAATTGAGTTTCACTTCAAAGAATTGCAGCGCCGCAATAAAAGTGAACATTCCAAACGCCAGAAACGTGTAAACGAACAGCGATTCGCTGAGCTTGCGAAAACCCGACCAGATCAGAAGCCCGACTGCGAGAAAACAAATGACCGTGACAAGCGGCCCTTCTTTTGAAACGTTGGCGAGAATATCGATGAAGATCATCGACTCACTGGCGAAGAGCACTTTACCCGGCTCAAGAGTTGCGCCTGGCGCCAGAGTCACAGCGCTGCTGATTTCGTTACCAATCTTGATGATATCGAGAATATTTGAAAGCACTGCCTCATTGTTTGCCGCTACGAAAACCACACGACCCAGCGTACCATCGACTTCGCGAAAGAACCTCAACACCATTTCAGGCAGCTGTTCAGTCGTAAACGGGTCTTGTTTGAGCGCGCGCAAAGCGACGCTGCCCCACTCGCGTTCTTTCGCTGACATCATTGCCAGATATTTAGGCAAAAAAAGCCTGCGCAGATCTTTGACGATAACAAGTTTTTCTTGCTGGTCCTGAGGAAAAAACTGATCAAGCCAGCGCACCGAACTGATGAAAAGGGGTTTGCCCGCTTTCTTCGCTTCGGATATTTTTTTCTCGAGCGCCAGCGCGGTTTCATGAGCGCCTGCGCGGTCATGCGCGATGATCATCGACGCGTTCGATCCGTTGCCCATCACCTTGTCGATGCGGCGCATGTAATACTGTTCGCTGCCCGAGCCCTCTGAGACCTTAATGGTAAGCTTTTTCAGGTCATATTCGAATCGGTCTTTGCTGACATAGAGCATAGTGCCCAGAATCGAAACAGGCACCAGCACATACATGATGTAAGTGAGTACCTTTCGGTTTCTGTGAATCAGCGATGCGAATTTGCGGGCATTATCGCGGTGAATAAACTGCCTGATCTTCTGCACGTTTTGCGGCCGCCACCTTTCAAACATGACAATAAAGCAGGGTATCATGACCGTCAGCGCGAGCCAGCAGATGACCATGCCGATGCCGCCGATGAAGCCGAATTGTGAAAAACCCCGAAACGTGGTGACCGAAAGAATCGAATAAGAAATCGAAGTCGCAAAGGCGGCCATAAACGTCGCCGAGATAGTATAAAAAATCGAACGATTGAGCGCGCGCTTAAGGTGCAGGCCATGCCCTCTTTCTTCGATATACCGCGCCATCTGAATCAGGCCGAAGTTAATACCATTACCGACAATGATCGATGCGAGAAATGCCGTTTGCTGGTTCAGGTAACCAATTTTGAAATAGGTAATCGCGAACGTGACAAGAATACCAACGAGCACACCTGCGCTCAGCATCGCGACCATGCGCAGCGAACGATAGTATGCATAGATCGATGCAAGCACGAGCAGAATCGTGATCGCCGCAGTTTCAACGGTATCTTGCAGCACACTCGCAAAATTCTGCAGCACCGAAACATAGGTGCCAGCGAGCCCCACTTCCATTTTCGGGTGAAAATTCTGTGGATTCAGAGCTTTGATGTCAGCGTGCAGGCGATCGATAATGGCGCGCGAAAACTTCTGGTCTGCCGCATCGCCGGTGGGGCGAATCACAATCGCAAGATTTTCACCCGAAGCGTCGGTGAAATAACCTTCTTTATTAACCCCAAACGGATTTTCCGATTTGTGCTTTTCGAATATTCGCTTGAGCACATTCTTAAAGTGCGCATCGGGATTGCTGTCGTCCAGGTCTAACCCAACCGCGCTGAGTCGGGTTTTTTCAAGCCGTTTGCGCAGCGAAGCACGCAACTCTTTGAGCTCATCGACCGAGAGGTAATAAAAAAGATGGTCTTTAAAGAATTTTTCGGTCTCGTTCGTGTTGAAGTCAAAAAATTTGATCAGGTCTTTCGGGTACTTTTCCAGCAGAGCTGAATAGGCATGCACAAATTTTTTGTTTGCCTCGAAGTCAGGCGAATTGACCGAAACAAAAATGTTGCCAACACCGCCCGTGCGTTCGGTCGCTTCTTTAACGTGCACGACGCTGCGGTCGTTTTCAGGCAAGAGGGTCGCGAAGTCGGTGCGCACATCTTGAAAAAGTTTATAGGTGAAAAAAAGCGAGACGAGTGAAACCGCGAGCACGCCGAGCAAAATTTTGCCCGGCGAACGGAATACCGCCCACGAGAAGCCGATCTGGCGCTTCAACAGCGCCCGCCGCAGCTTCGAATGCTTTTTTTCGGGTAACTTCAATCTATACCTTCTTTGACTCTGACCTTGCAACGATGGATTTCATAATTTCTGAAGTACCGCCGCCGATTTCAGCCAGCTTAATGTCACGGTACAGGCGCGCTACCGGATAATCTTCTATATAACCCGCGCCGCCAAACACCTGCACGGCGAGGTTCGTCACCTCGCGCGCATAGGTCGATGCCATGAGTTTCAGAGAAGCGGTGCGCGCGGCGAGTTCGACGCGTTCGCCGTTGTGCATGTAGTGACTTTCATCACCCGCTTCGTCGAGCATCCACGCGGTTTCGTGCAGCACCTGGCGGGCAGCTTCGTATTTTGTGATCATATCAGAGATCATAAAAGCGACGGCCTGGTGCTTGATAATAGGTTTGCCAAAAGCCTTGCGCTCTTTTGCGTACTTGCGGCAATGCTGAATTGCAGCAGCCATAACGCCGACCGAATATGCGGCGAGCGCCAGGCGCTCACGGTTAAACGCCGACATGATGATCGCAAAGCCACGGCC
>JAKQXK010000264.1 GCA_029561505.1 Spirochaetota bacterium
TTGAGGTCAAAGACTGCCAGGTTGAAAAGTACATCGTCACAGAATCTGAGTTCATGCCTGTTCTACCACGAATGGAAATTTCATTTCACGCCCTGCCCGACAACAGAACTGAAATTGTTTGGTCTATGGTGAGCCGAAACAGTGGTTTGCTTTGGGCGATTCTGGTTCCCCTGGTAAAGCTGATCATGCACAACAGGTCGAAAAAAGGACTGGTTCGCTTGCGAAAAATTCTCGAAAAACCCTAGTCTATGCCGGCGGCAAGCCCGGCTGCGGCAAAACGCATCCGGAGAAAACGCGGCACGCGAGCAAGTCCTTGACTCGCGTGCCCGGACGAGACAATGTGAATAACTTTTTTTCGACAGAGGCAGCCAAATATGTTATAGTTTATGTGTAACCGGCCCGCCCAAGAAGCACCGGTATTCAAAAATGGTACTCTAACCACCGCGACACCACTCTCGTTCGGTTTAATAGGTTTCTTTTCAGATATCTGTAAGCCCTAAGCCAAGGTCGTGGCGGTGTTTTGCACAAGTTTCAAAACAACAGGCAGCGGAAAATATCGTCGCGCCTGATCATAGCTCCCGCACGGGAGCATTAAGGAGTACCATATGAGAAAAATTATTTACCACGTTGCGACAACGTTAGATGGCTATATCGCCCACGCAGACAATACCACCGCCGGCTTCAGCTTTGCTGGCCCGCACGTTGACGCGTATATGCAGCAGCTGCAGCGATACGACACAGTCATCATGGGCAAGAACACGTACGAAGCCGGCTACCAGTTTGGCCTGAAAGCCGGCGAAGCGCCCTACCCCTGGATGCAGAACTACGTGTTCTCGAAAACCGCCGAGTTTGAAATTCGTGACCCGAATAAACTTTTCGTGATACGGGATAACTGGCGCGAAACCATTGAAGAATTGAGGATCTCATCCGGCACAGATATCTATCTCTGTGGCGGCGGTATTTTCGCCTCGGCGCTTCTGGCAGAAGGGCTCATCGACCGCCTGCGGCTCAAGATTTCACCGCTGGTCTTCGGCACGGGCATAAAGCTCTTCGAGGCCGAAGCGGCGATCAGAGAATTTCAGCTCGATAACATCACGCAATACGGCGGCGATGTTTTTCTGGCTGAATATTCAAAACGCTGAAGATGCAGCCCGTTCACCTTGGGTGAACGGGCTGCAATACTTACTGTATCCCCCTTATACTTATTGATAACAAATTATCAACTTAATGACATCGATGTCATTTTTTTTGGCACTCGGTATACAACTGTTGCAATATTATGCCAGATACGGGAAAACCGTACAATAAAGGCGTAAACACCTGCGAAACACGATGTTTCGAGGCTTCGCCGGCCACGATGGCCGTCAAGGCGAAGACCAAATAGGTTGCCCAAGGGCATAGTTTGCGCTACATGTGTCAAAGGAGACTCAATGAAAAAGTTCACAGCCATCGTTCTGATGCTGCTGACAGCCTCGACCGCGTTCGCGTGGAAGGGCCAAACCCACAGCCGTCTGTCGCAAGATGCGATCGACCTTTTGAACAGCATGACTTCGAACCCGCAGGCGCAGGCCGCGGTGCAGAAGCTCATCAGCCGCTATGGCTCGCTCAGCGCTGCGAAAACAGCGTATGGCAACCAGGCAAAAGACGAAGATATTCCGCAGCCCAACTACCCGCTCGGCAATGACATCTGGTTCGACGCATGGTGGTCATGGTCACGCAACGGTTCGCCATCACTTTTCGGTTTGGTGGATGTAGCATATTATGTAGCGCTATCGCACTTCGTGAATGCTTTTAACGCTTCACCTTCTGCTGATGCCCACGCCCAAAAGCCCATGGGATATAACTATTACCGCAGCCGTACGCTCTATAACCTCGTTGGCGACAACGCAACGGGTGACTATGACTGGGTTTCAGAAGTTTATAACTATAACCTGAACCCGACCAGCGACACCATCAGCCGTATGCGCAACTTCTGCGGTGGCTCATGCCGTTTTTCAACCAGCGGTTTCGACAAAGACTATCAAGACGTGAACCATGTATCGGGCGCGAGCGCCTGCGCAGCACTGATTGATGGCGCTTCAGGGTATGTCGCGAGTGGAAACCTCACACTGATCGCGCGCTGCTACCACTACATCGAAGACGCATCGCAGCCCCACCACGCCGGTGCTTATTACGGCAAAGACCATACAGACTTCGAAGGTTTTGTAGAAGACAACTATTACAACCCTTCGTACAAGATCAGCCAGACTGCGGCGAAACTCGCCGAAGCGCAGGCGCTGTATCCGCTGTTTGCAAACATGTCAGCTGAGAACATAGTGAAAAACATGGCGCAGTGGTCGACGACCAACTGCTACGCGGTTTACACGAACGACTATACCAGCAACGAAGTTGCCTGCGCAGAAAAGCTTC
>JAKQXK010000282.1 GCA_029561505.1 Spirochaetota bacterium
AATCGCGTGTCTCTGCCGGTAGCTTATGCAGCTCGGCAAAAATATCAAACAGCTGCACCGACAGCGCTGCCACGTGCTGCGAATGGCCGCGATCCATCTTGTACTTGTCGACGATTGTCGCCAGGCCTGCTTCACGAAACTGCGCCTGGCTGCGCAGGTAGACATTTTTGTTAACCTTATTGTAAACGTAATCGGCGAGAGCGCCGTCCCTCAGGCCGTTCGGTGACACCATAAAACGTGTCATGCGTGTGTGCTTCAGCAAAGCGAGCAGCAGCGCCGCACCCGGGAGTATAATATCGCGCCGGCCCTCGTCGATACTTTTCATCTTGGCAAGCTCTTTGCGGCTCATCTGCGACAACTGGTCGACGACATCGGCAAAATCGCGCACCTCGATAACAGGCAGCCTCAGCTCTTCGCGTAACGACACACCCATCTCGCGCAGAATCTCAAGAATCGTTCTTGCGGTGCCACCTGTCGACAGACCCGCCTCTGGCCTGAAACGTGAGATATCCGACAAGAAGGGTTCGACCGAACGCTGTACATAACGGTCGATCAGCTTTACCAGATCTTTGGCTTCGCTGGCGAACATCTCTCTGAGACGCACTGTGCCCAGCCTCAGGCTCTCGACAAAATGGATGTCGTTGTCGTTGCAGACCAGAATTTCTGTTGAGCCACCGCCGATATCGTTGACGAGAAAATTACGGTCGCCGAGCGAAGTGTGCGCCCGCACGCCGCTGTAAACAAGCCGCGCCTCTTCTAGCCCTGAAATCAGCGTGACGTTGATCTGAGCGTCGCGGCGCGCGCGTTCGATGAAGTCGCCGCTGTCGCATTCGCGCAGCGCCGCCGTCGCCAGCGCGACGGTCTGTTTGCATTTGAATTCCTGGGTGATGCGGCGAATCTCTTTCAGAGCGCCGATTGCCACTTCAACGTTTTCGGTGCGTAACTTGCGCGTGAGAAATACGTCGGCCCCCAGGCGTGCGGGAAATTTCTCGCTAAAGATCAGATGCGACAGGCCTTCTGTGTTGACCTCAAAAATCTCGAGCTTTATGTTGTTTGAACCGACGTCGACGATTGCGATATTCAAATGGATTCCTTCAGGGTGACTTCAGTACTTGGTTGAAAATCTGCCACGAATGGCAAACCAAAAATATCGAGAATCACCTGCGGAATATCCGTGAGAGCTTTGACCCTTTGGGCAAAAGCATTTTCATGCCGTCCGTAAACCCAGGTTCCCACCGGGTTCTGCGTATGCGTTTTTACCGACAAATCTTCGAGATTTCCGTGGTCAGAGCTGATCACCACGGTATCGCGCGCGGCATCGAGTTCTTCCCACACGCCGCTCAGAAAATCGTCAACGTGGCGAATGACGCGTTTCGCCGCACCCCACGCCTGCTCGTGGCCCACCTTATCGGTAAAAAAATATTCGAAAATCACGACGTCATAGTCTTGCGCAATCTGCACCAGTTTGCGGCCGTTTGCCTTCGCTGAAACAAACGGAATTTTCATGCCATTCTTGCGTAAGAACCAGTTGTTGAGATCCATATAAAGACTGCGCCCGGCGAGATAGTCTTCGGTTGTGAAATAGGGCCTGCCCGAATGCCGTTGCATCAGCGAAGAGGCGGATAGCATACGTTCAGCCCGCGGGTGTTCAAGGCGCTTAAGGTACCAGCTTGAGTATGAATTGATCAAAGACGCCTTGAAACCCGCGTCGTTCATCACCTTAAGCAGGTTCTTTTCTTTGAAATAGGGACGCAGCGTGAACGTCGGGTAGCCGTTCACGTGGCGTCCCAGAATCTGCGGGCCGTTATAACCGGTGAACAGCGCTGTTTGGCCTGTCGCTGACTGCGGCAAACCGGTTATGCCCATATGCGCATCGGTGCTGATCATCTTTCCTGGCAGCGTATATTCGCGGCCACCGTGGCCCGCAAAAAACGGATAGTCGAAGCGGGCAAAAGGATTCTTAGTTTTATCGCCCGTGCCGATGCCGACGCCGTCGAGAAAAATATAGATGATGGGGCCTGGCGTTGTCATATATTTTTCACGAGCATGGTCGCACCACATGTGCAATCATGCTCTTTACCCTGATCTGCAGCAAAGATGCCATCCGTGGCAGCTGCAGACCCTGGTAACATCGTGTTACGCTGGCTGTGCGCCCGACAGCAGATCTTGCCCAAAAGCCGGCGCCGGGTTGTTAGGCGTTTTTTTGTCGCCGTTCTTCTCTGATGGCGGCGGCGGCGGTGGCAGCGGCTTCAATTTACGTCCGCTCATGATTTCGCGCAGCTCTTCACCTGAAATCGTTTCGCGGTCAAGCAGCGCCTGCGCCACCTGATCGAGGCGTTTTCTGTTCTTTTTGAGCAGCGTGCGTCCCCGTTCAAAAGCCGTGTCGATGATGCGCTTGATCTCTGAATCGACCAGCTTCGAATATTCTTCTGAATGATCGCCCTTGCGCGAATAGTCTCGGCCGAGAAAAACCGCGCCGTTATCCGCGCCGCTAAGGCGCATCGGGCCAACCCGGTCAGACATGCCCCATTCAGTCACCATGCGGCGCGCAATTTCTGTCGCACGTTCGATGTCGTTCGCGGCGCCGGTGGTGACATCTTCGAATTCAATTTCTTCGGCGAGCCGGCCACCCATGAACACGACGAGCTGGTCAAGCCAGTAGTTGCGCGAGCGCATGTGCTTCTCTTGTTCTGGCAGGTGCTGCGTCATGCCGAGTGCGCGCCCACGTGGAATAATCGTCACCTTGTGAATATCTTCACCGTGTTCGAGCAGTTCACCGAGAATTGCATGACCGGCCTCGTGGTAAGCGATGATTTTTTTCTCTTCAGGGATGATAAAGAACGATCGTCGTTCTGGCCCCATGAGTACCTTGTCGCGCGCGTTGTCGAGGTCGAGCTCGGTGACTTTCTTGCGGTCGTTACGTGCTGCGAGCAGAGCCGCTTCGTTAATCAGATTGGCGAGGTCAGCACCGGTGAAGCCCGGCGTACCACGCGCGACGCGTTCGAGAGACGCACCTTCTTCGAGGGGAACCTTGCGGCCATGGATTTTGAGTATCGCCTCGCGCCCCCTGAAGTCTGGTGTATCGACGACGACCTGACGGTCGAAGCGGCCAGGGCGCAGCAGCGCCGGGTCGAGCACGTCTGCACGGTTTGTCGCAGCGATAATGATAATACCGTCATTCTCTTCAAAACCATCCATCTCGACGAGCAGCTGGTTGAGCGTCTGCTCGCGCTCATCGTGACCACCACCGAGGCCTGCGCCACGCAGCCGACCTACGGCATCAATTTCATCGATGAAAATAATGCAGGGGGTCTGGCGCTTTGCCTGACCGAACAGGTCGCGCACGCGGCTCGCGCCGACGCCGACAAACATTTCTACGAAGTCTGAGCCCGAGATTGAAAAGAACGGCACGCCTGCTTCGCCTGCCACTGCCTTCGCCAGCAAAGTTTTGCCGGTGCCCGGGGGCCCAACGAGCAGCACACCGCGGGGTATCTTGGCTCCGATTGCCTGAAACTTCTGCGGGGCTTTTAAGAAATCCACAACTTCTTTGAGTTCTTCTTTCGCCTCTTCAACGCCGGCCACGTCGTTGAACGTAACACGGTTTTTCATGTCGGGCCCGATTTTGGGTTTAGATTTGCCAAACGTTAGCGCACGGTTGCTGCCCGACTGCACCTGCCGCGCCATCATGAACCAGAAAAAGCCGACAATCGCTATCCACGGTAACAACGGCATAATCGTGCGCCAGAAGAAATTTTCTTCAACAGCTGCACCCTTAAAGTATTTTACCTGCTTGGTCTTCAGAAGTTCGAGCAGGTCACCGTCGGGGTAGGGTATAACGGTGCGAAATGTGAGCTCTTCGTTCTTGTCGTTCTTGAAGCGCCCCATTATCTGGTGTCCCTGAATGGTGAGTGGGTTTTGCTCAGTCGTTATGACCGCTTGCTTCTCAATCAGGTCGAGAAACTTCGAATAGTGAATCTCTTGCACTTTGCCTTGTTGTTCCTGAAAAACTTCGTAGGTGAGAGCCGCCATGATGACGATGAGCAATACCAACGCGATATTTTTCATGGTTTTATTGGGGCTTCCTGAGCCGAGTGGGCCGGGCTTCTGTGGTGTCATGTTATTCGTGTCTCCCTAACTGAAAGGCTGAGTGCCTGAATTCGGTGCGTAATCGCAGATAAGTAGTCAATTGCATTGCCATTCTGGCTTTCGTGCACTCACAGAATAACAAAAAAAGCAGGTATTGTCAAAAATACTTGACCCCGCTTTTGTCATTTTGCCCACGCGTAACTATGCATGAAATGAAAGACGAGCTCGAAGCGGGCCTTAAAGCGAAGATCTACCTCGCATCTGAAGACGATGACGATGAAGACAAACCAGAAAAAGAATTCGACGACGAAGATGAAGAGACGGTTGGCGGCGAACGCGAGATCGCGATCAGCTATGCCTGCGAAGACTGCGACTACCGGTGGGAAGTGTATCTCGAAGAAGAAGACGACGAACTCGACGATACGCAATATTGCCCCATGTGCGGCAGCGCCAACACGAGCCAGATCTGACAAACAGCGACGTTGAAGTATGTCTTATCGCCTGAACGCGCTGGCTATTGCCAGCATTCTGATTGTCTTGTTGCTGCTGATCAATAACCACCGCGTTCAGGTGCAGATTCTCTTTGTGAATACGCTGATGCCCCTCGGTGCGATCATGTCTTTTTGTATCGCAACCGGGGTGGCCCTCACTTTCTTGTTCTTGAGTATCTCGCGCAGTTATATGCGCCTTGTTCGAAGAAAAATCAATCTCTGATCTGCGGCGTTTGCCGCAGATCAGAAAATTTTAGCGGCCGCTCTGCAGGCGTTTGATACGCTCTTCGAGCGGGGGGTGAGTTGAGAAAAGGGCGAGAATACCGCCTTTGCTCGAGATTTTCATCGCCGCGAGCGATGGTGCCTGCGAGTTATCGACGAGCTCATGCGTGCGGCGCAGGCGGTCGAGTGCTGCGATCATTTTCTGTTTGCCCGCGAGGTTGGCACCGCCCGCGTCAGCGCGGTATTCTCTGAATCGCGAAAACGCTGCGACAACGAGAGAGCCAAGCAGTGTGAAAAAGATATCAAATACGAAGGTCAGAATAAAGTTCAGCATTCGCGGAAATGCATTCTCTTCGTCGCTGCGGCTGACCGCGGTGCTGATCGCAAATGCGAGCACGCGCGAGAGAAACATGACGAATGCATTGACC
>JAKQXK010000295.1 GCA_029561505.1 Spirochaetota bacterium
TTCGCCTGTTTGGGGCGCTATTGTCTGTTTCAGCTTCAGGCTTGCATTGCAGGGAAAAACGCCACTGCAGATGCCCATGGCGTTTGCGGGTTCGCAGAGGTTACGGTCTTTCTGCGTGCAGCTCGCGCCAGGTGAAAGCGCCCAATCGTTTGACCATTCGCTGTAATCGCTGCGAACGAATGTCGGGTCGGCAAGGCCGGCTTTAAGTTCTGCGACTGTCGGCAAGCGGCGCCCCGCCCACGCGCAATAACGCATCGCGGCTTCGAAGTTGAGACCGACCGCCGGGGCACCAGGGGCAGCGAGCGCTTTGGGAGCTTTGGAGTAATAGGCATTCTTCTCGCAGTGCATGTCGCCTACGCATTTTTGGTAATCGGCATTGGTCACCGCGTTGCTGTCAATCGACACCTTGCCCGAAACGGCACCCGCTGGCAGATGGCGGTTCACCGCATCTGCCGGCAGACATATACCCGGCGAACCGGCACAGTTGTCGGTATCATTGGCAGTATAACGAAAGGTGGATTCAGAAAGTTCTGGCGGCATGCTCGCTTTTTTCTGCGATGTGCTGCAATGTACCAGAAACAGAATGGGCAGCGCCACCTGTACGAGGTTTGCTGAACGAATAAAATGCATTCGTGCAGGCAGGGTAATGAACACACTCCGTCAAGGAACGTGCATTTTGAACAGTACGAACGGCGGCAGCGCTCCCTGTGTTCGGAAAAAACAGTAAACAGCTCAATCCGCATTTTGGTGTTTTGGCTTGACGTTTTGTGCAGTGCGCAATAAAAGTCGCCATGGTCGCTGAATTCGATCGGGCGCAGGTTTGGGGCGAAGTTACCACAGGTACTGAACTGTCGCCCGGCAGCGAAGCCGTCACGCCCGACTCGCCACCAGAATACGTCTTTGATCTGATTCAGATATCGATTCTTGCAGCAGCGGGCGAAGTTGCCCAACTGATCGGTGCCGTCGACACAGCGCGCCAGCGCGGCGCCGAAAATCGCGAGATTCTGCGAGCCATGTTTCGCAGCGACGAAGCATTTGGTACAGGCGTCGAAAGCGAAGAATTTTTACGCATCGCCGAGTCGCTGCAGGCGGGTAAAATTCCTGTACCTTCTTTCTGACATGCAGCGCCGCTTGCTGCCCCTGGCTGTGTTTGCTCTTTATTCGTGCCGCGCCCCCGCGCGCAACCTCTCGGTCGCAGAGGTGCTTGCCGGCAAACCGGTCGAGCTGGCGCACGATCAGGTGCTGACTGGTGTCTTGCCGGCGGGCAAAGTGAACATTGCCGTGCGCCTCAACCTCAGCGAACCGCAGATGGTGCGCGCTGAGCTCGCAGCGGCCGAAGGCAGCGACATGCGCATCAGTATTTTTCAAAAATCAGAGTCGCCCCTCGTTGTGGTCGACGATCAGCCCGAAAACGGAGCAGAAGAGTTGCCACCTGTCTGGCTTGCAGCAGGTGAGGCACGCATTGAAATCAGCGCAGAGACGAGTTCACCCGCCCCGCTGAAGTTTTTTTATCGGCTGTTTCGTGCACCTGCTGATGTGGAGCGCGAACCCAACCAGACGCTCGCGGCAGCATCGCCAATGCCCGCATTTCACGCTTCGGGTTTTTACGGCCCGCTCAGAAACCTTGTCGACAAAGATGCAACACCAGAGCGTGATTGTTTCGTACACGCTCTTGAACCAGAACAATCGGGATTTATGGATGTGAAGCTGACGCCGGTCGACGGTATTCAGCCGTCGCTGTTGGTTTATGGCGCGCGCACAGCAGCTGCCCTCGCGGCGAAAACCGGAATCGCGGGCAAATCTCTGCATATTGCTGCCGTCAAAATTGCGGGGCTTGAAAAAGTGTACCTATGTGTTTCTGGTACGCGTGTTTCTGAAGCCGTGAGTCGCGATTATTACGATCTCGTTATTGCTTTCACTTCGACGCAGAATCGCAGCGAGGTTGAACCAAATGATTCTGCGAAAACGGCTACAGAAGTTGCGCAGGGCATCGCGACGGGAACCCTCGCCAGCCCCAAAGATCTCGATTATTTCAGTTATTTGAACCAACGCGAATATCCGGTTCTGGTGCGCATTGCTCTCGCCGGCAAAGACGCGCCACAAATGCGCATCGCACTGCAGCAGCGAGAAGGCCTCTTGCGCAATTTTGAATATTCGGCGCCGCAATCAGAGGTTATAGAAAACGCACGCCTCGAAGCCGGTGAGAATCTGGTATTTGCGGTGCAGACAGCGAGTGCTGTCAAGAAACGCGCCAAAGCGCCGGTAGCCTATGAGCTCAAAATCAGCGAATCACCATTCAGCGATGAAAACGAGGCAGAGCCCAATGGTCAAGAAGCAACAGCAGACAGCCTTGTCGACGCGACCTATAAATGGGGATTCATAAATCCCCCCGGTGATGTCGATTTCTACCGGCTGCAGCTGACTGAAACGGTAAGGCGTCAGCTTCGCGTTGAGAGTAAGCTCGCGTGTAAGCTGAGTCTTGAACACAGCCGTGCGGGCAAACCCGTGAAAGTGACCCGAAGCAAAGCGCCGCTGGTCTATGAGGCCGATTTCGCGTCAGGTGACACAGTGCGCCTGGCGTGCGTTGATGTTGTGCTTCAGCCCGCCGACCGAGCATACAGAATTGCGTTGAGTGAGCCTTAGCACACTCAACGCAATCCTGTATTTTTTTGTTGGCGCGCGCTGCGGCTAAATAAGCCTGCTACGTGAAAACTTCTGCCACCCTGGTGCTTGCGCTGCCGATGCTGCTTGGCGGTTTTGTGCAGTTTGTTGTCTCGCAGTTCTACCAGAAGTTTGCGACCGACACGCTGTTGCTCGACAGCGCGGTAATCGGGGCGATCTTTTTCGCGAGCCGTGCGACCGACGCCGTGCTCGACCCGGTCTGTGGCTATTGGAGTGACCGTCTGCGCAGGCGTCGCATTTTTATTGGTGTGGGCCTCATTGCCCTTGCCGGCGGCCTCGTAATTGCCTTCTTGCCTGCACTCGATATTTTTGCAGCCTCTGCCGTTGCTAAATATTCGCTCGCCGCAATCGGCATTTTTACGCTCTATTTTGGGGTCACGCTTGTCTATATTCC
Organism: Spirochaetota bacterium; assembly: GCA_029561505.1. Classification (GTDB taxonomy): domain Bacteria; phylum Spirochaetota; class Leptospiria; order Turneriellales; family Turneriellaceae; genus Turneriella. The sequence goes on from JAKQXK010000295.1 coordinate 3,077, forward strand.
GCATTATGCGTGGCTGGCCGCGTTGCAGCGGGCGTTACCGAAATTGCCGTTTTTTGCATCGCGTGTCGTCACCGAAAACATCGGCACAATTCTGGGTGGCGTCGCGCTTGCGGTGCTTGTGCCATTGCAGCAAAAATCAACGCCAATGCTGTTCTATGCCATTGTTGCGATGCTGATGCCGCTGGTGCTGCTCGGTTCAGTGCCGGTGATTTTGCAAAATGACCCCGGCGCAGTACCTGACCCGTCAGCGCACTCTTTCAGGCGGGCACTGGCGAAGCTGGCTGAAAACCGCCGTTTCGCGCTGGTCGCCGGCATGAGTTTTTTTAACCAATTTGCCGCCACAACTCTGCTCGCGGTCTCGCTCTATTACACCGATTATGTTCTGGGCAACAAAGAGCTCGGCGTAACGCTGGCAGTGGTCTTTTTGCTCAGCGCGACGCTTTTTGTTCCAGTCTGGTCGTTGCTCGCGCGGCGCTATAGCCGCCTGAAGTTGTGGATGATCGCGCTTACCGCGATCGTGGTGGTTTTTCCGACGGTGCTGCTGACGCAGGCGGGCCACATCTGGTATCTGACCGTGTTCGCCGTGCTGATTGGCGGTTTTGCCGGTGCCGTTATACTTTTCGTTCCGCAAGAGGTCGCCTTCACTACGGGCAGCAATTCGGCAGAAGAGGGGCTCTACTTTGCCGCCTTTACTTTTGTAAACAAATCGGCAATGGCCTGCGCGCCGCTCGTGATTGGTGTGGCGCTGAGTGCTGCGGGTTATGTACCTGTCGAGCGCACAGCTGCAGTCAGCCAGACGATCAGCTTTCTTTTCGTGGCCGTGCCTGCTCTGGCATTTTTTATCTCGGCAGTCTTGCTGAGGTTCTACACGCGGGCTACACGCGCCGCAGAACCCATGTAACGATAGGTCTGATGCCTGCGGCATAAGGTTCTGCGTAGTTTGGCACCACGAGTTCGACAGCAAAACCCGCTGATACGGCGGCATCGGTGATTTCTGATTCGGTGTAGATGCGCTGCCGGTGCTCTTCAATGCCCCGACCGCTGACATCGACACGCGTGACAAGAATGTCTGTAGTTCTCTCGTAAATATGCGAAAAGGTTATCGCGCCGCCGGGCGAATGCATTACCCGCAGGTGTAATGTGCCGGCGCGTTCAGGCGGGCAGCAGTCGAATACATAAGCACCGCCCGTTTTCAATACGCGTGCTACATCGGTGAAATGGCTTCTCAGCATCGCCGGGTCTCGCAGATAATTGATCGACGCATTTGTCGAGAGCGCAAGGTTAAAGACCGATGCGGCCAGGGGCAGTTCGAGCGCATTGGCATTGAGACGAAACCCCTGAGCCTCTTCGAGCATCTTCGGTTCAACATCTAAGGCAACTGCATTGAGGCCTGCAGCACCCGCCAAACCGGTCATGGGCGCATGCCCCGAAAAGAGCTCGAGAATACGAAGTTCAGTTTGCTGGCCCACCTGCGCCAACGCAAAGCGAAGCCAGGCGGCATAGTCGATGTCGGCCATCACGGCCGCGTAGGCATCTGACCAGAGGGTGTAGGGTTTGCCGGGCGCTGCCAGATCTATTGCAGCTTAAAATCGGCGATGGCTTCTTTAACACCGCGCGCGAGGTCGTCGAGTTTCAAGAGCTGTTCTTTTTTCTCTGGTGGCGCTTCGAGCAGCATCGCTTCGAGTGTGTCGTGCATAAAGCGCGACATCTGGTCGATGCGGCGAATACGCGATTGCAGTGAGTCGAGCATGTGGTTGAGCTGCTCGGCGGTTTCTCTGAGTTCGTCTTTTTCGCGCAGGCGAATACGTTGCGTCAGATCGCCGTGCAGAGCGTCTTCGAAGGTGCGCTGAATGCGCATCACCGGGCCGGCAATACGGTGCGAGAACAGCACAAACAGAATACTGAGCGAAAGCGCCATGACGAGTGCGAGCGCGCACAGCGCGAGCACGCCATAAAGTTTAACCTTCTGAAAAACCAGACCCGAGGTCGCGTCATTGCCGAGCGTGGTTGAAAGTTTCTGAATCAGCTCGGCCGTGTTTTCAAACTGGTATTCGCGCGCGATGCTGTTGACTGCATACATGAAACCGAAGGCGAGCACAAGCACAAAGACCATCAGCGGCACGACCGCCGTGACAATAAACTTACCCTGAAACTTCAGATCGATGACATACTTGCGTTTGAGAGGCGAGGGACGCTTGGCTTCGGTCATATTGCGGGTTTTCAGGCTCAGTCACTGCCGTCAACCCTTGCCAGAAAATGAAAAAGGCCACCGAAGGTGGCCCACAGCTCTAATGGTTTGCCCCGTCGCATGCCGTGCGCCGCAGGCCTCGGCGTTTGGCCTTGCCAAACGCCTGCTAAAGCCAAAGTGACTTGCAGGACAAGTCACATGGCTGCCTGCGTCGCACCCGGAAGGCATGCTTTGGGGGCAAACCTATTGCTGGGCCGGAAGGGGTCGAACCTTCGCATGGCGGAATCAAAATCCGCTGCCTTACCACTTGGCTACGGCCCAATTTCATTCACGACAGCGGGCGAAGGCCCGCTGTCGTGAATGAATGAATACACGCGCCAGCCGTGGCCGAGGCGTGCGCGAAGCACGCCTGAGTACGCTGACAGCGCCTGCTGTGAAACCGGTGCTTCTGTGGCGGCAAATAATGCTGCCCCTGACCCTGACATTCCGACAACAAAACCCGAACCCAGAAACTGGTTCACCGTTCGGGCAATCGTTTCTTTGGCCTTAGCAAGCAGCGCGCTCTCTTTCGGGAAAACCGTCGCTGCCACCCGGTCAAAATCGTTCTGCACGATTTTCACACCAAAGACGACCTCGTCCGAATAGGGAATTTCGCTGAGGCGTAAAGCCAATTTAGAAGCGGCAGATTCGCCGCCTGTCGCCTCGGCGGTGGGCAATGGCAGGCTTCGCACGTGCGCGAACATGCGTTCTGTCGAAAAGCCGAATGGCGGTACGCAGAGAAATCCCCCTATGTTATTGATTTCGAGTGCCGCAAGTTCGTGGCCAATGCCGGTGAGCATCGCTGCCCGCCCCTCAAGGCCGTAGCGCCAAAAATAGGGTACGTCGGCCCCAAGCCGCGTGGTTTCTTTGAGAAACAAGTCGGATTGCAAAGCCTCATTAATCTGCGCGCTTTGCGCCGGCGACGCGGCTTTCGCCACGAGACTCAGCGCCTGGATCAGCGCGGCCGCGTCTGATGAAGCACCGCCGAGCCCTGAAGGCGAGGGAATACGTTTATCGACCGTGACCGCAACGCGCGGCAATTTTATATCCGCCTTGCCGCGCAGCGTGTCTCGCACCAGGGCTATGGTTTTCCATAGCAGGGGGTTCTTGACCGCCCCTAAAGACAACTGCCGGCGATTTGCCACAGGCTCATTGGTGGGCCAGAAATGACGAACGCTGTCGGCGGCTGACTGTGAAACGTGAATACGGTCGAAGAGCGAGACGGGTACAAACGCCGATTCGAGCCGGTGGTAACCATTGCCGAACCTACCCGTAATGCGAAGGCCGAGATTAATTTTCGCCGGAGCAAAAACGGTATGCGTCAGGGGGAAGTGCGCCATTCATCTATTCGTCATCGGCTTCGCCGAGCTTCTTCGCCACAAAGATTAGCCGGTAGAGTGCAATGCTGAAGCCGGCGCAGATGCCTGCGAGCACGAGCCAGGGTTTGGTGCCCAGCCAGTTATCAAGCTTT
>JAKQXK010000307.1 GCA_029561505.1 Spirochaetota bacterium
CTCGGCTCAGCTCTTTTTCGTCGGTGAGTGGCAGGTCGAGTTCGATGTTGACCACGATATCGGGCTTCACGTCGTTTTCAATCAGAATCGGTTCGCGATATACCGCTTTTTTGTGCAGGGGGCGCTTCACGCCCGCAGCTGCACCGGTGCCCGTTGTGACCGCCGGCGTATTGACCTGAACCTGCGCGCGTTCGCTTTCGGTTCTAATCGCGCGCGTCAGGTGCTGAATATGGCCACCGAGCTCGGCAATGACCGCGGCATCGCGTTCTTTGATCTGCGTCACGAGACCTGTCGCCTTTTCTGAAAGTTCGAGCGCGCGTTCGCTGACGTTCAGGCTTTCGTTATAATGCTGCTCTAACCACTTTCCGTTGCGGTTTTCGAGAACATGCTGCGCCACATCGCGTGCAGTTTTAAGTTTCGTCAGCGCATAGAAAAAGCCGAAAATGATGAGCACGGCGATCAACCCGCGCACAATATAGAACGCATAACCGGCGAACGGATAACAGACGTAGAGTGTCATGTCTCCGCTGCGGGCCATGAGAATGCGAAATCCGTCGTGAAAGCCGTGGCCTTCTGCTATGAACTTTGTGCCAGAGACAAACCGAAATGCCGCGTCGGGAAGCTGCGCGCCTTCGGGCAGGCCGATCAGGTTTTTTTCTGCGTCAGTCTGCACATATAAAAATTCAGAGTTGATTTGCGTCAGGGGAAAGTCGCTAAGACGTGAGATATCCCACTCGGCATCGAGGCTATAGTTGAAGCCGGCGCTGCTGATGGGTACGGTCACAAAACGGGCCGTGATTTCGCGCCGCGTCTCAGAAATATCGAGACCCGCCAGATCAGCCGCATTCTTCTGTAAAACAACTTTTCCCGAGAGCGTGCGCAGGCGCCATGCCTTAAAGGCGCCGTTGTTATATTCATTCAGCAGTTTTGCAGCCTCGGCCGAAAAGGCGGGGGCCAGAGAACTTTCGGGGTCTTTGAGAAACGCGGTAACCGCCGGGCTGTTAACAAGAGCTTCGAGGTCTGCAGCGCGCTTCTCGTCTTTCACAAATGCATCGGCGTAGGTTTTCCAATGAGCAGCCAGGTCGCTTGCATGGCGATATCCCGGTTCGAAGAGCAGCGTGTCAGCACTGCGGATTGCAATCTCTGAAGCCGGCAGGCCACCAAACCATGACTTCACGGCCTCTTTTGAGAGATCGGGCAGAGCGCAGTTCAGCCTTACGCCCCCCGCCAGGGCGACAATAAGCAGAAAGAACCTCACCATATGTTTCTGCATTCGCTCACTTACCCAATTCAGTATCGACTTTTCGTAAAGTCAATCTTGAATCTGGCCGAATGTTATCGACCGCCTCATTCGCCCTTCGAAATCTGCCATTGAATGGCCCCCGGTTCGCTATTTCCCAATGGAGACAAGGTGCTGCTAGCCGACGTAGACGAGGGTGATGCGCTGCAGCTTTCGTCGTTTTTAGAGCTGAACGGCTTCACCGTTCGCCGTGGCGCCGATATTCATGAAGCGATGGAACAGTTCATCAATTTTCAGCCCGGGGTGGTCATCGTCGATGCCAACCTGCCGGCCAAAAGCTGGATAGAGCTGATACAGAGCATTCGCCGCTACGAAGAAGACCGCGACAGCGATTACCGCAGCATCATTCTGGTCACTTCTTCGCGGTATACGACCGAACTCAGCCAAAAGGCGATCAGGGCTGGTGCTCACGAAGTTGTCGGTAAACCCCTCGACCAGCCCGGTTTGCTGCGCAGAATCACCGAACACGCCGCGGTATATTAAACCATGCGCAGACTCGCGGCTCTGCTGGTGTTGCTGGCGCCTGCCGTCGCTGTCGCCCCGCGCAAACTGAATGCGGGCGCCGACCCACTGGGCGTTTACCAGCAGGTGCCCGATAACCTCATTGCGCTCGACCAAAAGCACCGGCGCATCGAATGGGATTTCTCGCTCGATGCCTATTATTCGAGTGCGGGCATGATTATCAACTTCACTGACAAGCCTATTGAAAACGTCGGCGAAGCCAGTGAGGCAAAGGTCTATGAAAACCTGTTGCTTTCGCCGCTCGTGCCGAGGTACGCCATTCTCGAAGCGAGTGTGAACCCGATGCCCGTCGCGGGGGTGCTCGTGCGCGAGCATGCGAACGACGTCTACCAGAGGGCGCAGGTTGGTGGTGAAAGCTTTAACCTGATTCGGTCGGCAACGCGGGGGTTTCAAGAACCCTATGCCGTTTCTTTTTTTCTGGGCAGGGTAGTGCGCTACCAGCCGCTGACACGAACAGCCGAAGAGAAAGAGAAAAACCGGCATTCGGGTTACCAGAGTTCTTTGGGTTATACCGGTTATCTCGTCAGTTATGGCTCGCACCACATTAAAGATAACGAACTCTTCAACGACCATTGGGTAGAGATCGAATGGAAAGTGAAAGGCGACCAGCTGTTCACCCTGCACAAAATGCAGTGGAACTACCGCATCGGGGTCAAATTGCATGATAACCCATATATATCAGACATTGCCTTCATAGGCTTCAGGCGCAATCGCCTCGACTACACTGCCGACGCTTGGGACTTTCTGGCAAACAGCGGCTTTGAGTACCGCATCGATTTTAAGATAGAAAACCTGAAACCTGTTCGCCAATACTTCGAGGTCAACAAAAAATGGCCGATCAGGCAGTTTGCCGCGTTTTCCGTTGCGCTCGGCTTCACGTGGGAATCTGACAGCCTCTATTCGGGCCCCCTCGACAACTACCCGGGCGGAGAGAATTTTCAGGTTCTGCTGCGCCCCAATGTTGAGTTTTG
>JAKQXK010000319.1 GCA_029561505.1 Spirochaetota bacterium
GAGGTTATCTTCGGCGAATATCGACAACCGTGTTTTGCTCGTCTGGTAGCGAATGCCCGAATGCCACGCTACATTTTCTGTCAGATTAATGGCGATGCCCGCACCGAGCGCGGTTGCGATGTCGCCTTCACGTGTGATATCGCGGCGAACCGTCGCTTTGTTCGAACCGTCTTTGCGGTAGAAGTTATCTGAGGTTTTCTGCGTCAAAGCCGGTTGCGCACCAGCCTCAAAAAAAATCTGCAAAATACCCAAAACGCGTTTTCTGCCGCCGATCAGAAAAAAAGGATCGACCGTTGCTGAGCTCGCAAAGGCCGAAGTTTCATAGGTCGCTGCCACCACGGGCACTGCGGACGTCGAAACCACTGTCGAATAGGCGAACGAACCTTTGCCCTGTTGCAGCCCCAGATTGCCGGCCATGAGCGTGAAATCGCCGCCGGCGCTATGGTAAAGATAGCTGAGCGCAGCGTGCAGCTGGTGCGTATGCTGCTCGCTGACGAGTTCGCTAGAGAAAGTTACGGTAGCGTTTTGCGGGGCGGTGAGGTTCTCTTTTTCGCGCAGGTAACGGTGGCTGTAGCGCACGCGGGCCCCCAGAGATTCTTTGGCCGATAACTGCCACGCGAGCGCCGCTGCCATGCCGTGGCTCTGATCGATATTCATCGTCTTGATGGACGCATCGAAGCCCGTGGCAGGGTTGAACTGCGAACCTTCGAGCGCCAATCGCTGGTAGAGCGGCGCGCGCACGTCGGCCAGGGCGACCCCGCCAGACCAGCGGCTGCCGGCGATACGGTGCCAGGCAATCGCCATGTCGGCTGCGCCCATGATTTGCGTTGAATTCGTCAACGGCAACGTCGATAGCACGATGTTGCCCGCATTAAATGCCGTGGCCCTGATGTGGGCCGATTTTCCCTGCGCGCGGCCGGCCGAGGCCAGATATGCAGGGTTTTCGCCCGCTTCTGCTGCCCCGTCGTCGCCGATCGAAAACAGCCCGCCCATCAGCATACCGCTTTCGGTCGCCAAAACGACAGAAAATGGCAGGCAATACAACAGCAACACCAGAAAAATCCGTGTTTTTTTCGGCAAAAACCCTGCTTTTGCTGGTGTTTTATGTCTTCTCATGTGCGACATAATTTTTTTATCAAAATAAAAATTCCATTCGTCGAAAATGGTAACAGAGCATGTGTCATAACATTTCGCAGCTCATATGATTCAGGAGCAATAATGGCCGCTAAACGTAACTTTGTCAATAACTTCCGCGAATACCTCACCATCGAACGCGGTCTGTCTGAGAACTCCATTTTCTCATATGTATCTGACGTGCAAAAGCTCGAAAAGTATCTCACAAAAGAGAAAAAACAGCTGCAATCGGGTTCTGAAAAAGACATCACGAACTTCTTGCGCGAAGAGTCGCGTAAAAAACTATCGAGTAGAACGCGTGCACGTGTGGTCGCATCGCTGCGCCAGTTTTATGGTTACCTTGAAAACCGAAAGCTGATCGAAACCAACCCGATGCAGGCGATCGAAGCGCCAAAGATCGAAAAGGCGCTGCCCGATTTTCTTTCGCAAGACGAAATTCGTAAGCTGTTTCAGGTTTTTCGCGAAGAGAACCTGCTCGAACTGCGCGACAAGACCATGTTCGAATTTCTCTACTCTGCCGGTCTCAGAATTTCTGAAGCCTGTTCGCTCTTGATGCCCGACATTGACCGTGAGAACCAGGTGCTGACGATCAAGGGCAAAGGTGGTCGCGAACGCCTGGTTCCATTCGGCGAAGTGGCGTCTCGCCTGCTCACCGAATATATCGACCGCGCGCGCACTGAAATTCTCAACCAGTACGAGTCAGAGTTCGTATTCGTTTCAAAAAAAGGCGGAGCGCTCTCACGCAAAAGTGCGTGGCGACTCTTAAAAAGGTACATGAAGCGTGCCGGTATTGGGCGCAATATCACTCCTCATACGCTGCGGCATTCGTTTGCGACGCACCTCTTGCAGAACAAGGCCGACCTGCGCTCTGTGCAAGAGCTTCTCGGCCATATGGATATCGCGACCACGCAGATCTATACGCACCTCGCGAACAACGAACTCAAAAAGACCCATCAGGAATTTCACACCCGCGCTTAGGCCGCGCGGGCCATCCACTTGCGCACAAAGCGGTAGCGCAGCGCCTCATAGAGGTGCTGCTCACCCGGCGGCATATCTTCAAAATCAGCGATCGATTTTGCGACCCTGAGCACATTTAGCCACGAGCGCATCGACAGCCTTTCTGAAGCGGCGACCGACTCGTAGAGGCGGTGTGGTTTCAACACAGAAAACTGTCGGTAGAGATTCTGCGCGTCGGCGTCACGGTTGAGATTACCCAGATTTTCGGCGCGCGAGCGAGCCTGCGCGGCCGCAATGCGCGAGCGCAGATTCTGCGTCGTCAGCGCTGCACCTTCGGTATCTGTCTCGGGTAAGACATTGAGGTTCAGTTCAATCGCGACGCGGTCAAGAAACGGGCCGACGATCTTGTTGAACTGTGCAAAACTCGTGCGTTTGGGGCAGGTGCACCTCTCGGCTTCAGAGAACAGCAGGCCGCAGCGGCATGGGTTGGCAGCGGCAATCAGCTGAAAATCTGCGGGGTAGGTGATATGGCCGCGCGCGCGAGAGACCGTAATCTTGTGCTCTTCGAGCGGCTCTCTGAGGCTCTGCAAAGCTTCGTTGCGAAACTCGGGCAGCTCGTCGAGAAAGAGCGTGCCGT
>JAKQXK010000355.1 GCA_029561505.1 Spirochaetota bacterium
CCCCGACGCGAACCGCTACGAGACACCTTACAACCGCTGGCGGCCGCAGGGGGCCGTGCGCTACCAGAAGCAACTCTTCGGCAAGGTCGATACGTCGCTCTATTACTTCAATGGCTATAAACGCTTTCCGCAGCTTTATCCGGTTGCGGCAACGGCGCTGCCCGTCGCACCCGGTGTCGCAATACCCACACAATACGCGCAGGCCTACAACCCAATTCATCAGGCGGGTCTCACGTGGCAGGGCACACTCGACGCGCTGCTGATCAAAGGCGACGTCGCTTACATTCAGTATGTGCAGCCGACGAAGGCGCAGAACACAATCGATACAGTGCGCCCTTACGCGCAGTACACGGTCGGCTTCGAATATACATTCAACAGCCTCTTTGTCGACAGCCAAGACCTCGGCCTTATTGTCGAAGCGCTCGGCGACAGCGACACAGGCCGCAACGCGATGGAGCTCGATATCTTTCGGCCGTTTCAGAACCATGTGTTCGCGGGCCTCAGGTATACATTCAACAATACCGGCGACCGCTCGCTGCTAGTGGGCACCTTTACCGATTACAAGAAGGGCGACGTGCTCGGGCGCATCGAATATGAAGAGCGCTTCTTCGAGCGCGTCAAGGTCAAGGCCCAGTTTCTGGGCTTTGCCACGACGACGGGCAGCCAGCTGAAACCATTTGAGCACACAACGCGAGGCAGCCTGCTCGTTTCATACTACTTTTGATGAAAGTCATGGTTCGACAAGCTCACCATGACTAATAGATAACTCAATAAGGATAACCTATGAAAAAGAAAGAAACAACCGGACTCAAAATCGGGCGCTTTGTGCTCAAGTACCGCTGGCACATTATCATCGCAAACGCCGTGCTGCTGCTGATCGTCATCGGCGGCATGGCCGCGCGCGGCAAACGTTATGGCGACCATGTGAAATATATGCTCGAAACGCGCAGCGACCCAACGAAGCGCATCGAAGGTTATAAAGGCGAAAAGCCATTCTTCGACGCCGATTACCGCGTCTGGTTCGACAGCTCAGACCCGAACCTCAAGGCGATGGATGAGCACCAGGCAATCTATAACCGCGAAGATATGGCAATCGTGCTCGTGAAGGCAAAATCTGGTAATCTCTGGACAAATGAGAACCTGACGACGCTGCGCGCGATCACGCAAGACATGTGGACAGTCGCCTACACCAACCGGGTCGATGGTTTGGCGAACTTCAACTACACCCTGGCCAAGGGCGACGAGCTACTCGTCAGCGAATTCTTGTCAGACCTGCCTTACGATGCCAAAAAGCTCGCAGCCAAAAAGAAGCTGCTGCTTGAAGACCCGCTGCTCACCAAATTCATGATCTCACCCAAACTCGACATGACGCAGATCACGCTCAAGATCGTCGCGCCGCCTGAGTTTCCGTCGGCGTTTCTCGAAGCCAAAGCATCGATGATCGAGGTTCTGAAGAAACACACCGACGCCAACCCCGATCTGCAGGTGATGCTCGCGGGTTCAGTGATGCTGAACAACGCCTTCATCGAATTTGCCGCACAAGACCAAAAGACTCTCGTGCCGCTCATGTTTCTTTTTATCATCATTACCATGACTGCACTTCTGCGCTCGTTTCTCGGCATGCTGCTGCCAATGGTTGTGCTAATTACCTCGATACTTTTTCCGATGCTGCTCTTTATGGGTATTTTCAACTACCCATTGAACAATGCTTCGGTAAACACGATGCAGCTGATGGTGGCGATTGCAATCGCCGACTCAATTCACATCATGGCGGTGTTCTTGCGCAACATGCGGCATGGCATGACGCGTGACGAGGCAATTCTCGACACGCTGGACAAGAACATGCTCGCGGTATTCTTGACTTCATTAACAACCGCCATCGGCTTCTATTCACTCGTGACGCAGTCGATGCCGCCGTTTCGTGACCTCGGCCTCTTTGGCGGCACCGGTACCATCTACGCCTTCTTCGCTTCGGCATTCACATTGCCAGCCCTGCTCGCCGTGATTCCCTTTAAACAGCAGCCGAAAGCTTCTGAAGCCGATTTTCAAGATGGTGTACCAACACGGGGATATGAGAAGTTTGTCGACTTCATCTACAACTACAAGCGGGCCATTCTGGGTGTGTGGCTTGTCACCTGTGTGCTTTCTGTGGTATTTCTGTTTCGTATCAAGATCGACAACAATACGATGGCGTATTTCGATAAAAAATCGGAGTTCAGAATCGCCTCAGAGTATATCGACCAGAACATCATCGGCACGATGCCGTTTGAGTTTAACCTGCGAGCTTCGGGCTCAGGCCAGGTCTATGACCCCGAGTTTTTGAAAAA
>JAKQXK010000420.1 GCA_029561505.1 Spirochaetota bacterium
AACGTCGACGTCGAGTTATACATGTGCACGATCGCGCGGTGAACGCCCGCGAGCGCATCAAAGCTCTTGCGAATCAATTGTTCGCGTGCCTGCGTCAGAATCTGCACGGTAACATCGTCGGGCACGAGCTTGTTATCGACAAGATGCCGCAAGAAGTTATATTCGACGTCGGCCGCTGCGGGAAAACCCACTTCGATCTCTTTGAAACCCGTCGCCACGAGCAAGTTAAAGAGCTCGGCCTTTTCGGGAATTTCCATGGGGTAAACGAGCGCCTGGTTGCCATCGCGCAAATCGACGCTGCACCAACGCGGCGCCTGTGTAATAGATTTATCGGGCCAGGTGCGGTCTTTAAGATCGACCGGCCGGTAAGGTTGGTATTTTTTAACGATTTCTGCTTTCATATTGCCTCCGAATTTGATTAATTGGCGCTTCTGCGCCGCGATGCCATAGGGTTCGGTTGGGTTTTCTAACCGACCTATGGCACATTATAGTCGGGGCAATAGGTATAGTTCGAGCGACAAAATCATCGGCACTTGTGGTGAGCCTTGTCGAACCATAACTCTAATATATACATGTTCGACACGCCGGCAAGTTTTTTGAAGGGGCTTTTTATTTACCGCCCAAACCGGCGATACTTTGCTGCCTGATGAGAAAAATGACAGTTGCCTTTTGGGTATGGCTGATGCCAGCATTTTTGCCCACGTTTATCGACGCCAATGACGACGGCAGCATCGAACCCACTGCCGAACCGACAGAACGTTCAGCGACCGAATACAAGGGAGGCACGAGCGCCCTCTCGCAGGGCGACCTGCCGCTTTTCTCGCTGCATTTCGTCTTAATGACCGACAATACAAAAGCCGTGGCCGGCGCCACTGAAACAAGACTCAAAGAGCTTGAGAATCTGCTCAACGAGAAATTTGCCTCGACGACCGGCGAGCATCTGGCCCGCTTCAAGATTCGTTCTTTTGCTACCCTCGATGTGATCAAGAATTCAGGCTGCAGCGAAATTTACGAATCAATCGTGAACCGCACTAACACGCGTTATGGCAATTATTGGAAATGCAAAGACCCTAACGTGCGGGCCCCTCAGGGCATCACAATCTTCATCAAACATCACGACACTGATAAGCTATCATACGGGGGGCAAATGAAAGGTTTGCCCTTTGCACAGATCAACTGGGAAAGGTTTCTGAAAGACCAGCGCGTATTTTTGCACGAACTCGGCCACGCTTTCGGCGTCGGGCATTCGTGCCCGCCGAAGAAGGGTTCGGGCGGCCGCCCCAATGTGATGAATTTCAGCAAAGGCTGCAAAGAACTGCCCGCAGGCGAAGCCGGCTGGCTTTTTACTCCGTCGCAGGCGGAAAAAATCAAGAAACGCCGCGATACCTACGCAAAGAAGTTTGCAAAAACCAAAGACCCCGTTTGGGACAAGGTTCTGGCCGACAGCCTGCTGACGCGCTGACGTTGGCATGGCATCACACCGTCATAACGCGTCAGCGGGAACACACAACCTGGTTGACATGGTGTATGTGTCGACATATATGTGGCCATGGCAATGAAGCGTACACAGGTCTACCTGACGCAGAATGAACACAAGGCGCTTACTGCGCTCAGCCGCAAAACGAAGAAAAAGCGCAGTGAAATTATTCGTGAGGCGATTGACGAGCATCTGGCCAAACAGCAGAAGCAGAAAACCCGTGCCGAAATACTCGATGAGGTAGCCGGTACCTGGAAAGACAACGATTTCGATTTCGAAGGCTTGCGAAAATCATGGAACCGTCGCATTGAAGATCTTGGTTGACACAAACATACTTATCGATCAGCTCCGGGGTCTGCCTGAGGCTGTGCGTTTCGGCAAGACCTTACCGAAAGATACGGCCCTGTCTGCAGTCACGGTTGCAGAACTTCTTGCCGGTATTCGATCAGACCAGCAGCGCGAGAAGGTTGCGGCGCTGGTAGAGAGTTATGCGACCATACCGCTGGACCTAAAAACTGCCGAGCTGGCCGGTGACTATCTCAGACTGTACAGAAAGTCTCATGCGCTCGATATCAGCGACGCAACCATCGCCGCAACTGCACGAATTCACGATCTCGCGCTTGTCACACTCAACTTGAAACACTTTCCGATGTTTCCCGGCCTTAAAAAGCCTTATTGACACACTGGGTGTGTGAGCTGAAGCTCACACTCCCAATGCGGTTAAGAACTTCTTGAGGATTCCTTCGGCCTCGGCTTTCAGGGCTTCTTTATCGGCTGCCAGCGAGGCTACAGTCGGTTTCTGTTTACCCATGAGGCTCAGGTATGCCTTGATCTTGGGTTCAGTTCCTGACGGGCGGATTGTCAGCCGCGAGAAATCTTTTAGCCAGAACTGGATAACATCCCCCTCGCCCAACTGATGCTTCAGATCACGGCAAGTCTGCGTCAGTGGTTCTTTCGCGCCTTTGCGCAAGTCGAGAATGTCAACGAGATCGCGGCCAAAATTTGCTCTCGCGGCAAAAGCTGCGGGGTCGGCGAGCTTGCCGAGTGTCTCGGGCAATAGCGCGGGGTTTTTGCTTAAGTCAATGCTGTGCAGCAGCTCATGAAAGAGCCCATGGCGGATATAAATTTCATCGAGCACTGCGACGAGGTCTGCGTCTTCGGCAAGTTCTGCGAGAGCGAGCGCCGACGAGAGCGAGTCTTTATCGCGCACCCAGCTCACCGGCAAATAGCCAAAACTCTCTTCGCCGCCGAAGAGATAATTCTCGGGATCTTTAGCCACCTGCTCGGCGATGTATTTGAAGCCGGTGAGTGTCTCGACAGTTTTGATGCCAAAAGAGTCGGCAATCAGACGTTGCAATTCGGTGGTGACGATGGTTTTGCAGATATATGGATGTTTCCGTAGGGGCACCGTTGGTAGGGACGCAGTATGCTGCGTCCCTACCAACGAATGGTTTTTACGCGCAATGCTTTCGAGAAGCAGCGAGCCAATCTGGTTGCCCGTCAGAAAATGATAACCGTTTGCGGTCTTAATCATGCA
>JAKQXK010000434.1 GCA_029561505.1 Spirochaetota bacterium
CTTGTCCAATGGTTTCCGCAAAGACGACGTCCTTGTCGGCGGAAACCTCGATTCCTCCGTGAATCATGGTTCGCACAGAGACGACGTCCGTGTCGGTGCGAACCTCGGGACATCCTTGTCCAATGCTCAATCCGCGCATTGAGGTTCGCGGCAGCGATATTGAAGGCCGCGGGCTGTTTGCGCGTGAGCCGATCGCTGCAGGTGAATTTATCTGGCAGAAAGATGCGGATGAACGCGCGTACACGCAGGCAGAGATCGATGCAATGCCTGAAGCACAGCGCCAGAATTTCTATAACTACAGCTACCAGACCGGCCCTGACCAGTTCTATGGCACACCCGAGGGCAAAGCGGGCGACGACGCCGACTACATGAACCACAGCTGCGACCCAAATACCTGGTTCGAAGCCGATGGTTCGATGACCGCCCTGAGGGATATTGCTGCCGGTGCCGAAATCACTTACGACTATGCAACGAGTGAAGCGCGGCCAGATTTTACCCTTAACTGCCGCTGCGGCACAAAGCTCTGCCGGGGTACCGTGCGCGGCACAGACATGCGGCTTCGCGCAGAGCTGCGCACACGCTACGGCACGCATGTGATGCCGCACACTCTCACTGTTTAGTAAAAAACGAAACGGGAGATTAATTTTGCTCGACCTTGCAGTGCACGCGGTGCACTTAGCTCTCCATGGGCTTCATCAAACCGACCGCACCCCCTTATGATCCGATCGCCTGGCAGAAGCTGCCTTTTGCCGCACAGGCCGAGCAGGCATGTAAAGCCTGGGCGGTGCAGGGTTATGGTACACCCATCGGTGCCTATTTCTTGTACGTCTTCAAAGTAGTCTTCTACATCTATATGTGGAGCTTCTTTTGCAGCTTCAGCCCCGGGGCGTCGGGTGTTTCGCAGATCGCTGATTGGGCATTTACCCCGGTGGCCTTTCAGAAGGCGATCTTATGGAGCATGCTCTTTGAAGTGCTCGGCCTTGGTTGCGGCAGCGGCCCGCTGACCGGCAGGTACTTTCCGCCATTAGGTGGATTTCTCTATTTTCTAAGACCGGGCACGACGAAGCTGGCGCTCTACCCTCGCCTGCCGGTTCTGGGCGGCATCAAACGCGGCATTGTCGACGTGCTGCTCTATGCCGCACTCGTTGCATCGCTCGCACGCGCGCTCGTTGCGCCAACACCCGGCTTCGAAGAATTTGTACCTGTGGTCGTGCTATTACCATTACTCGCAGTCTGCGACCGCACGCTTTTTCTCGCCGCACGCGGCGAACACTACTGGACAACGACCATGTGCTTTCTGTTCGCGGGCAACTGGCTTGCTGGTGCAAAAGCCGTGCAGCTCGCTCTATGGTTCTGGGCGGGATTTTCAAAACTCAACCGCCATTTTCCGTATGTTGTGGGTGTGATGAATTCGAACAGCCCGTTCACACGTTTCGCCTTCATGCGCCGGTTCATGTACAAGAATTATCCGCATGACGTGAATCCATCCACCTTTGCGCGGCTTGCAGGCCACTGGGGCACCGCCGTAGAACTGGGAATTCCGATTATACTCATGCTGTCGCCGACGGGTAGCTACGGCCACCTTGCCGGCATGGCGCTGATGGTCGGCCTGCACGTCTATATCACAAGCAACGTGCCGATGGGTGTGCCAATCGAGTGGAACTTCATGGTCGTCTATGGCGCGTTCTACCTGTTTTGGTTTAACGCAGATGTATCTCTCACGACGCTGCCTCTTCCGCTCGCTATCTTTCTCGCCGTCATGCTGATCGCATTGCCGCTGATCGGCAATATCTGGCCGCGCGCCATATCGTTTCTGATTTCGATGCGCTATTACGCAGGCAACTGGGCGACGAGCGTATGGCTTTTCAAAAAAGGCAGCCACAAAAAACTCGAAAAACTGACCGCGAGCGCCCGTTGGGTACCCGACCAGCTGCGGCTTTTTTACAGCGAATCAGATACCATCGCGATCTTAAGCAAAGTGATGGCGTTTCGCCTGATGCACCTGCACGGTCGGGGCTTTGCCGCGCTTATGCCATCTGCCGTCGCAAACTTCAATGACTATGAATATGCAGAGGGCGAAGTCGTCGCGGGGCAGGTTCTGGGTTATAATTTCGGCGACGGCCATTTGCACGATGAAAAGCTCGCGGCAGCCGTGCAGGCACAATGCGGCTTCGAACCCGGTGAAGTGCGCTGCATTTTTATCGAATCAGAACCGTTGTTTGAAGCGAAACTCGCTTACCGCATTCACGATCTCGCCACTGGTAACATCGAACGCGGCCATATCGACGCCGCTCCGCTGCGCGCTCGCCAGCCGTGGGTCACCGGCAAACCCTGATGGCAGACGCCGTCGTCGTCGGTTCGGGCCCGAATGGCCTCGCAGCTGCAGTGCGGCTCGCCGAGGCCGGTGTGTCGGTACACGTGATCGAGGCGGCTGACGAAATTGGCGGTGGCACGCGCACGGCAGAGCTCACGCTCAAGGGTTACCTGCACGATGTCTGCTCTTCGGTGCACCCGATGGGCGTGGTATCGCCCTTTTTTAAGACCTTGCCACTCGAAAAGTATGGCCTGAAATTCATTTACCCCGAGGCATCGGTCGCTCACCCGCTCGATAACGGCCGGGCCGCGCTGTTGCTCACCAGCGTTACAGACACAGCCGAGCGCCTGGGTATCGATTCGCGCAAATATAAAAATCTCGTTGAACCATTTGTCGAATCAGCAGATGCGCTGTTCGCCGATGCGCTGCACCCGACGGGGTTTCCCAAACATCCGCTGTTGATGGCGCGTTTTGGCGTGAAGGCAATTCGTAGCGCCGAGGCATTGTGGAAATGTTTCAAGACCGATGAGGCGAGAGCACTCATCGCCGGCTGCGCCGCACATTCGATTCTGCCGCTCGATAAGCCGATCACTGCGGCAGTGGCGCTCATTTTTCTGCTCGCCGGGCACGTCAAGGCCTGGCCCGTCGCAGCCGGCGGCTCGCAGGCGATTACCCAGGCTCTCGCTGCTTATCTAAAGTCGCTCGGCGGCACGATCGAAACGGGCAGACGAATTTCAGGGCCGAAAGATTTGCCCGAAGCGCGTGCATACCTCTTCGATACAAGCCCGAACCTGTTGGCCAACGGATTTGCCGATGTTTTACCGCAAGGTTATGTGAAGCGGCTGACAAAGTTTCGCTACGGGCCCGGTGTCTTTAAAGTCGACTATGCACTTTCAGAGTCGATACCCTGGAAAAACAGCGAGTGTCTCAAAGCATCGACGGTACACGTCGGCGGTACGTGCGAAGAAATCGCCACGAGCGAAGCCGAAATCTGGCATGGCAAAAATCCTCAAAAACCTTTTGTGCTGCTGACGCAACAGAGTGAATTCGACAGCACGCGGGCACCAAAAGGAAAACACACGCTGTGGGCGTATTGCCATGTGCCAAACGGGTCGCGCGCCGATATGTCAGCCGCGATCGAAAGCCAGATTGAACGCTTTGCCCCTGGTTTCAAACAGACAATTCTGAAACGGCACGCAATGCACACCGCAGATTTCGAGGCGTACAATGCCAACTATGTCGGCGGCGCAATTACCGGGGGCGTCGCCGATCTGTGGCAATTCGTAACGCGGCCTGTGGCACGACTGAACCCTTACACGACGCCCAACCCGCACATTTTTCTCTGTTCGGCTTCTACCCCCCCGGGTGGCGGTGTGCACGGCATGTGCGGCTTTCATGCGGCTAACGCTGTGCTCGCGCGACTGGCGAAACTTCGGCACTGTGCGCTGGCAAAGCACTAAGCCGGCAACTTTTTAGACATCCACACTGAAAAGGCGAAGACCTGACGTATTTGCGAGTTTTGTGAAAATTTTGTCGTGTGTGAACAGCCTGGCTTTTTGGTCGAGGGTTGCCTGGGCGATATGCGCATCAGGTGTTGAGATAGTAATACCTTCGCTCAGCAACCGTGCCCGCAATTCGCCCACGCGAAACCAGTGTGCCAGCGATGAGTCAGCGAGCGCGAGATCGCCTAAAAATGATTTGAGCCTCACATTCTGGTCGTTCTTGCGCGCGCCGCTGACAAGCTCTGCGGCAATCACGGGCGTCATGAGCACAAGGCCATGTTCGAGCAGCCGGTCTACAGCATCGCTAAGCGCAGCATCTCTGCCGGCAAAATAGTCAACCCAGATGCAGGTATCAACGACGACGTTCACGGCTGGTCTCGATGTCGATGTCAAGCTGCAGCTTGCCCTTCAGCGATCGCCCGGTCTCGAACGCGCGACGACGGTGCAACATTTCAAGCCCCAGAATCAGCGTTTCGGTAATGCCCTTGCCGC
>JAKQXK010000437.1 GCA_029561505.1 Spirochaetota bacterium
GTTTGGAATGGAGTGTTTGCTTGTTCGTTTGGTCTCTGCGGTCAAATAATTGGGGATTGTGAGCCCGGTATTTCGCAAAGCAATACGAGGTTGCGTGGTCGGCGACAGCCACGGATGGCCTTCTTGTCGACGACCAAATCCCATAAAAAAAGGGCAGGCGGTTTTGCCCGCTCTGCCCTGGAAGTGAACCAGTAGGGTCGCTGCAGGGCTTCACCCGAAGCGACCGAACATTACCTCCCGTGCTCTATCAAAGAGACAACGAGCTGAGCGGATAAGTTGGTGTGAGCCAACATCGCCGTACCACTCTGTAACTGAACCTGGTTTTTGGTGAACTCCAGCAATTCTTCAGCCATGTCGGTGTCGCGAATGCGTGATTCTGCCGACACCATGTTGTCATGACCAACTCGCAGCGCTTCAACCGTGGTTTCAATACGGTTGTAGTACGCTCCTAAATCTGCCCGTTGGCGATTGAGATTATCGAGGGCATTATCTACCGTCCCGATCATCTGGTTCGCCTGAAATACAGTCGCGAGTGGCTTCTTGGCCGATTTCGCTCCGTTGCCTTCGTAAAACCCAAACGCCCTGCCGTTCATTGTTTTAATGAACGCCTGAATGCGCTGGTCTTTGTTCGGGCCGACGTGAAAGAAAATCGAACCGATTTTCGAGCCGCGGGCATACTTACCTGTCAAAAGCTTCATTCGGTTGAATTCGGCCGAAGTACCAATACGATCGACTTCGTCGATCAGCTGTGACACCTCTACCTGAATCTGCTGCCGGTCTGATTCGGAATAAATTCCGTTCGCCGACTGCACCGAAAGCTCGCGTATACGCTGCAAGATATCGTTGACCTGACCCATGTTGCCTTCGGCAGTCTGAATGAACGAAAGTCCGTTCATTGCATTGTGCTCGGCCTGTTTCAAGCCCCGTATCTGCGTGCGCATTTTTTCTGACACGGCAAGATTTGTCGCGTCATCACCCGCGCGGTTTATCCGTTCACCTGTTGACAACTTCTCAATCGATTTTTCAAACCGATTGTAGACTTTGTGCAGCTGACGATTAACCTGCATCGCGGGCAGATTGTGATTGATCTGCATCTTCTCCCTCCTTGGAAAATTTGGCTCCGCCAAATTTGATATGCCCGTTGTCGAAAGCTGCGCTTTCTCCAACGGTATTCGAATTCGACAGAACCACCCAGTTGAGCCATCAGTGGCCCTCAGCTACGGCGGCGCAAGGGCCGCTGAATTTGGGTAAAAGCTCCTCGGAGGGGGAGTTCTATGTTTCAAGCGGCGTCGTGCGCCCAAAGCGCACTACACCGTAGTCGCAAATACGGCACCTCAAACGCCATTCTGAAGCCATGTCTGTACAAGCTGAGCCATGTCTGCCTAAGTTGAGGCCGATTGTAGCACATTAGACATCCGTCTTATGCATATAATGAAAAAAGTGAAAATAATGCCGACCGAAAAATTTAGGTCGATATGCAATAGTTGACATGTGCTTCTGCGTACCTGACCTGTCGGTATGTTAAGGTATGTTTTCGCTGCAGCTCTGTTGGTCGTGGGGTCTTGCAATCTGAACAAAGACGACGACGAGAACGCCGGTATCTGCGTGCACTCGACGACCAAACAGCCCAAACTTGCAGACTGCACAACAAACACCGGGCTTTCAAATGTTTACACATACTGCACCGACGAAAAGATTGAAAAAGACTGTAAGAACCTGAGCGCAGCATGCTCTAACCCTTCTTCGCTGGCCGAATACAACGACACGATTGTCTGGTATAAGGGTAAAAAATGCGCCGAAAGCGGATATACAGAGACCTGCGCGTCAAATTCTTCATACAAAGCCTCAAACCAGACGTTCTGCCCACAATAGCCCTTGAAAAGCCTCGTCTCGGTATTGAAAAAAACACCGGGCCTCAGGGGCTGGCAGGTGAGCCGGCTGGCCAAACGCTCTGTCGAAGTTTATTCGGTTCTGGGTGAAGTTGAGACTCTGCGCTGCAATACCGTGAAAGATTACGCACTGCGCGTGCAGACCCCCGTCGACGATGCGCTGATGGGCGAAAGCACCACGCGCTTTCAGGGTAAACCCCATTCGCTGGCCGATCTTGTCAGCGATACCGCCCGGCGTGCGCGGCTCGTGCAAAACCCTGCGTACGCCTTCTCGGGGCCGCACCAGGGCGGCGGGGCCACCCACGCAGTATTTGACG
>JAKQXK010000447.1 GCA_029561505.1 Spirochaetota bacterium
CAAGCTCAGCACCCGCCTCGTGAACGAGCCTCGTTAATCGCTCGTGACCTGCCCCAACCCACTGCCCGCCGGTGTCGATCGTGCGACCGTTGAGTTTGCCCGGCCGTGACCTGCCGCCGACGCGGTCGCGCGCTTCGACGACCTGCACACGGAGTCCCTGCGCTTCAAGCTCGCGCGCCGCGGTGAGCCCGGCAAAACCAGCGCCGATGACAACAATATCAACGCCGCCGGTGCTTATTTTCTTCGGTGGTTTCTTGTTCTTCACAGACTCTCAGCCTTTCGCAAGGTCTGAAAGCCGCAAGCAAATTATTTGTTCAGTTTCTTGTAGTCTTCGGTCAGCATGCCCGCGAAGCCCCAATGGTCTTCTTCAATTTCTTGAATCACGATGTGCGTGTGTTCGGGTTTTTTGCCGAGAATTCTGACGAGTGAATTCGTCACATCTGCCACAAGTTCAGAGCGCTGCTCGCGGGTTGCACCCTTGGTGATTTGAATATTGACGTACGGCATTGATTCAACCGAGCTTCAGAAGCTGACCCAGAACTGTTGTATAGCTCTCAGGCATCGAGCGCGCCATGACGTCAATCGCCACAGCATCGGCGCCGATCAGCACCCGCGGTGATTTCTTTTCGATGCCTTTCACAATAGTCGCGGCCGCTTCATCAGGGGTAGTGCGCGCAAGCTTTGCGAATTTTTCAGAGGCCGTTGCATGGCTCGTGTCGCCGTTGGGGCCCGTTTTGTAACGTGCGTACGCAGCGATGTTGGTCTTGATGCCGCCGGGGTGCACGCAGCTGACACCGATGTGCGTGTCTGCCAGTTCTTGCCTCAGTGATTCGGTAAAACCACGAACAGCGAACTTGGCCGCATTGTATGCCGACTGCGTGGGCACACCGATAATACCGAACACACTCGAGACGTTCACGATGTGCGCTTCGTCGGCTTTCTGTAAGTAAGGCAGAAAAAACTTCGTGCCGTAGAGAACTCCCCACCAGTTAATGCCCATGAGCCACTCATAGTCTTCGATGCTCGTCTCTTCGACGGTCGCAGCCACCGCTACGCCGGCATTATTGATGACGATATTGACGAAGCCAAATTTCTGAACCACCTTTTCGGGATAAGCCAGCATCGCTTTTTTGTCGGCGACATCGAGCGCATCGACCATCACGTCACGCGTGTACCGCTCGCACAGCTTCGCTGTTTCTTGCACGCTTTCGAGACGAATGTCGCTGAGCGCAAGTTTGCAGCCTTTTTCGGCAAGGTTAAGCGCGAGCGCGCGGCCAATGCCCGAACCCGCACCAGTGATGACCGCGACGCGGCCGGCAAATGTTTTCATAATGGGGGGATCTAGATGCGACACGAGACACTGCGCAAAGCAAATTTGACGCCTTGTTCATCTTTACGAAGCGCTCATGAGTTTAATATGTTGACAACTTGACACTTTCATAATGTCAAGTTGTCATGATTGAAGCTCTGATGGTCGCCGATTTCAAGTCGCATTTTTCCGATGTACTGGGCAAAGTGCGCAACGGTGAAGAGGTCGTGCTCGAATACGGTCGCCGCCACGAAAAAATCGCCGTCCTGGTGCCCTATGAGAAATACCGGCGCCTGGTGGGCAGGCAGCAGCCGCGCCGCCTTGGGGTTCTCGAAGGCAAGGGCGAGGCGATATTCGCCCCCGACTTCAAGATGAGCGACGATGAACTTCTGAAAGCATGAAACTGCTGCTCGATACGCATGTTCTGATCTGGTCGGTCACTGAGCCAAAAACAATTCCGCAGAAGACACGGCGTCTTATTGAATCTGCTGAGCATGTCTACCTCAGCACCATCAGCATCTGGGAAATCTCGCTCAAATATTCCATCGGCAAGCTCAGGCTCAAGAATCTGACACCCGATGATTTTGTCAGCGCCGCGAAAGAGCAGAACTTCGACGTTCTGACACTCAGCGAAAAAGACGCGTTGGGTTTTCGCAACATACCACGCCATGCGCACCACGACCCTTTCGATCGCATGCTGATATGGCAGGCGATTTCGCGCGAACTCACTCTGGTGAGCGCCGAAGAACAGTTGGGTGAATACCGGGCCCTGGGCCTGAAGGCTGTCTGGTGACACGGGTTCATTGCATTACGCTCAGCACCGAGCTTGGCTGCTGACTGTCCCGCTCGGCGCACGATTTCAGTTTACGTTGATCGGCATCGTGCTTTGCTGCCATCCATGGCACGCTTTCTGGTTGTAGCCGCTTCAAGCGGTATTGGTCGCGCAGTCTGCGCCGAGCTCAACTCTCATGGGCACGCAGTCATCACCACCGCACGTACTGCAGATGCAATGCAACCCGACTTCATTCTTGATGCAACAGACTTCGCGGCAGTCGACGAGGTTTTTGAAAAGGCCGGCGACCTCGACGGTGTCGTCAACTGCGCCGGTTCACTTCTGCTGAGGCCCGCCCACACGGTTTCAGCGGCGCAGTACAATGAAACGATTGCCGCATCGCTCACGACTGCCTTCGCAGTAACCCGGTCTGCCGGCAAATATATGCGAAACGGAGGCTCAGTGGTGCTCATTTCGTCAGCGGCGGCACTTACAGGCTTTTCTAACCATGAAGCGATCGCCGCGGCGAAAGCGGGCGTCATCGGCCTCATGCGTTCAGCCGCGGCGTCGTATGCAAATCTCAACCTGCGATTCAACGCCGTCTCGCCGGGTCTGACGCAGACACCGCTGACAGCAGCGCTGACGGGCAACGAGGCTGCGCGCAAAGTTTCAGAAGGCATGCACGCGCTCGGCCGATTGGGTACCCCCGAAGATGTTGCCAGGGCAATCTGTTTCTTGCTCGACCCCGCAAATTCATGGATTACCGGTCAGGTGCTCGGCGTCGATGGCGGCCTGGCAGCGGTCAGGCCTAAGCCGCGCTCATGAAAACAATGACGATCGCGATCGCAGGCGGTAGTGGTTTTGCGGGTAAGGCGCTCGCGCTAAAACTTGCTGAGCACGGTCACAATGTGCGAATTCTTGCGCGTTCGGTTGCCAACGGCAAAATCACCGAGCGTCTCGAAACCCGCCAGTGCGATATTTTTTCGCTCAAACAGACCGAAGATGCGCTTCAGGGTGTCGATATTGGCGTCTACCTGATTCATTCGATGGCTCCGAATAATCGGCTGACGCAGGGCAACTTTCAAGACCTCGACCTGCTCGTTGCAGACAATTTCGCACGAGCTGCCAGATTGCAAAAGCTGAAGCGCATCGTATATCTTGGTGGCATAGTACCCGAAGGCAACCTGTCTGCGCACCTGAAAAGCCGTCTCGAGGTCGAACACGCGCTCGCCAGTTATGGCACGCCAACGGTAACGCTGCGTGCGGCCCTGGTTATCGGGGCGGGTGGTTCATCATACAAAATTCTCGCGCGGTTGGTCAAGAGGTTGCCCGTCATGGTTTGCCCCGCATGGACAAAATCGCGTTCGCAACCCGTCAGCTTAGATGACGCCATCGATGCGCTCATCGCATGTTGTGAAAAACCCATTACCTCGCTGCCGGTACAAGCGGGTGGCTACATGAATCTGGGTTGCGAACCGCCAGTCAGCTACAATCAACTCATGCAGGCCGCCGCGCGCGTGTACGGCCGAAATCTGCGCATCGTGAGCGTGCCACTCAACTCTTATGGATTAAGTAAACTCTGGGTGCGGCTCTTTTCAGGTGCAGAACGCAGTCTCGTCGAACCGCTCGTTGAAAGCCTGAAACACGATATGCTTGCGATGCCTAACGCAACCGCAGAGCTTATCGGCCGACCCGCACAGAATCTCGCGACTATGCTGACACAGGCGGCTCGTACGGCACCTGTGAAACTTCAGTTGCCCCGTGCACAGAATCTGACAGAACGCAGCGTGCGCTCGGTACAAAGACTCACGGTGCCGCCCGGGGTCGACGCGCACTGGCTGGCCGAACGGTATGGCGTCTGGCTTGAACACTATTTTCGCGGAGTGATAAAGGTCATTCGAAAAAAACGCCACCTGCAGTTCTCATCGCAGGGCATAGTCTTGCTTACACTCGAATATTCGGCAGAACGTTCAGACAAAACCCGCGCGCTGTATTATATATCAGGCGGTTCATTGCGAAGGCGTGAAGCGGGAGAATCGGGTCGCCTCGAATTTCGCACGCTGCCCAACTCGAACGAAGCCCTCGCGGCGATTCACGATTTTGAGCCCGCGCTGCC
>JAKQXK010000451.1 GCA_029561505.1 Spirochaetota bacterium
CGCAACGCAGCGTCCTTCGGTCGATGTCATCACGGCGCTCATCAAAGCAAACTGCCCGGCGCGTATTGCGCTGCAGGTGGCGCAAAAAACCGATTCGCGTACAATTCTCGACGGCAATGGCGCCGAGCAGCTGCTGGGGCAGGGTGACATGTTATTCAGACATCCTTCAAAAGCGCAACTGATTCGTGCGCAGGTGCCGCTCATCGAAGACAACGAGGTTGAGGATGTCGTAGCCTACGCAAAAAAACTCGCGAAGCCGGTTTATATTACCCTCGAAGACCCTAAAGGCAAAATGGGTGAGCTTGAGGCCGGCGACGAAGAACTGTTCGAAGAAGCCTGGCAGATTATCGTTGAAAGCCAAAAGGCATCGGCGAGCTATCTGCAGCGCCGTCTGCGCATTGGCTACAACAAAGCCGCGCGCCTCATCGAAGCATTCGAAGCGCGCGGCATGATCGGCCCGCAGATTGGTTCTAAGCCTCGAGAAATTATTGGCACAGGCCAGGGAGGGCCAGGCCGCGCGCTGTGACACCATACGAGTGAAAATGTAGCCTCTGTGTCAACACGCCCTAGCGAGTTGACACAGAGGCTACAAATGTTATTCAGTCCCTATGATGAACAGGCTACGGAACCTTTTCCGTAAGAACCCCGACCGCATTCAATACCGGCAAGAGTTCATTGCCGACATGGATAGGCAGCTGAATGGTTTCGTGCGCATCGGTTCGGCGATCGCCATATTTGCATGGCTTGACTTCGCCTTCAATACCGACAAGAGGCTACACCCTGAATTTCCCGAATTGCTCTACTTTCGTCTGGGCCTGACGGGCATCGCCGTTCTTGTATTTCTCGCGACGTTTATCCCGCAGCTCAGCCGTTTTGGTGCGCTGTCGATCAAGTTACTGATTGGCTATGTAATCGTAGCGACTTCATTTTTTACCGGGCGCATCGCTGACGACCCTAACTATGTGTCGGGCCTGCAGATTGTGGTGATGATTCCGATTGCAGCCCCTGTAGCGTTTCGGCTGTTTCTGGGGCTCGAAACAATTTCGATTCTGACCTTTGTTGCTTCGGTGCTGATCCATAAGCCCAATCTCGGTACACCTGCCGCAGCGTATTCGATGAACAACCTGCTGATTTCGTATGTGATTGCGATATCGTTTTCCTTTATGCTCGACCGCATTCGCTTCGGGTCGTTCATGAAGACGAAAAAGATTGAGCTTAAGAATATTGAGATTGAGGCTCAGATCAAGCGCATCAACGAGCTCAAAACGCAGCAAGACGGCGATTATTTTCTCACTTCACAGCTGCTGCATCCGCTGGCGCTTAATGAAGCTGTGCCCTCACGTATCAGGGTTGAATTCTTGACCGAACAAAAAAAGAAATTTCAGTTCAGGCAGTGGCATTCAGAAATCGGCGGCGACATCAGCTCGTCGAACAGCGTTATTCTGCGCAACAAGCGTTACGTGGCATTCATGAACGGCGACGCCATGGGCAAATCGATTCAGGGTGCGGGCGGCGCACTCGTTCTGGGCACGGTTTTCAAATCGTTCTTGCACAGAACGCAGAACGACGAGATGAGCCGCTTTGTTTTTCCCGAGCAGTGGCTGCGCGACTGTTACGAAGAACTTCACCACGTGATGATTTCGTTCGACGGCCGTATGCTGGTTTCGGCTGTCATTGGTCTAATCGATGAAGACAGCGGATTGCTCTATTACATCAATGCCGAACACCCGTGGATAGTCATTCTGAGGGGTGGTGAAGCTTCTTTTATCGAAGAAGAAATGACGCTCAGAAAGCTAGGTATGCCAGAAAACGAAGAGCTGTTTAGGGTAAAAACCTATCGATTGCTGCAGGGTGACGTTATCTTCGCTGGTTCAGACGGTCGCGACGATATTTCAATGGGTCGCGACGAAATGGGCAATTCGATGATCAATTCAGATGAGACCCTGTTTTTACGTACCATAGAAAAATCAAATGGTGATCTTCACGAAATCAGGCGGCAACTTCAAGAGCGCGGCGATATCACCGACGACCTGTCGCTGATTCGCATCACCTATGACGGCACAGGCCACGAACCGATTACCAAGTCAGATCTGTCTGTCATTCGCCGCTATGCGCAGAATAAAGACTATGAAGGTGCAGTACAAGAGCTTGAACGGCTCTATCATGATAATCCGCATGACCCTAAAATTGTTTACGAGCTGGCTTTGTTGAATTCGCGGCTGAAGCGTTTTCCGCGCGCGGCCGCTTTGGGTGAAGAATATTGTAATTATGATCCG
>JAKQXK010000469.1 GCA_029561505.1 Spirochaetota bacterium
GGTCAAAATCAATCGAACCAAACAGCGTCACAAAATCTTTCTGCCGCCGTTTCTGCACAAATTCTTTGAGCGCGGTATTGACCGTCTCTTTTTTCGATTTGAAGTTCCCCAACTTCAGGGCTTCATTCAGAAGTTTGTCATCGATCGCCAGGTTCGTTGCCATATAGCCTCTTTACACATTAAGCTACACAAAGTACTGTGTCAAATCTAATCCCCAGGGCGCAAATTGATAACACGTGCAATACTTTCCTCAACGATCATTCCCGCGAAAGCGGGAATCTACCACACCACAACTCCCACCGTGATTCCCGCGAAGGCGGGAATCTACGCTGTTTCAAGGTTCACAGATCCCCGCTTACGCGGGGATGACGGAAGAAGGTAACGGGGATGACCGTAAGATGGGACAAGGCTGTGAGGGTGTAGATAACCGTAAACAGTCCGAAAAACATTTCAAGGCAGCGCTTGTCACAGAAACGGAAGTTCGCGCTCGATCAATTGTACGAACTTCTCGCCCCTGCGAATTTCAGAGACCGCTGCCGCACCGCCCCAGAGCGCGGCGGGCACCTTCCATGAGTCGAGCGCGCGGCGGCGTTCGTCGAGGCCGCCGGCGGCGCGAATTTCACCCGTGAGCGACACCTGGCCTGCGACCGCACGGCCTTTTTGCAGTGGTTTTTCGAGATAACTCGACGCCATCGCGCACAAGAGGGCGAGGTCACCCGCGGGTTCGGTGAGCTGCGTACCGCCGTTCACGCGCACAAAGATGTCGCACTGCGAGAGCTTGAGGCCGCAGAACTTTTCAAGAATCGCCGCAATCAGATGAATGCGCGAGAGTTCGATATTTTCACCGATGCGGCGGCCGTTGGCAAAACCCGTCGGGGTGACGAGCACCTGAATCTCTAGCGGCATCACGCGCGTGCCCTCAAGCTGCGGAAAAAGACAGCTGCCGATGCCACCGATCGCTTGCACGGGTAGCAGCGAATCGGCATTTTCGATCTCGCGAAAACCCGTGGCAGTCATTTCAAAAATCGCGACATCGCCGGTGGCGCCGAAGCGGTTTTTTACCGCGCGCAAAAACCGGTAGCGGCTTGTCGGGTTTTGTTCAAAATAGATAACCGTGTCGACGGCGTGCTCGAGCAGCTTGGGCCCCGCAATCTGGCCGTCTTTTGTAATGTGGCCCGCAATCAAAAACGCCACTTGGTTTGACTTCGCGAATTCAACGATGCGCTGCGTCACCTCGCGAATCTGCGCGGGCGAGCCGGCAAAACCCGTGCGCTGGTCGGTATACGTCGTCTGAATCGAATCAATCAGCACCAGTTTCGCTTTTTTCGCGTGCACATAATCGAAGATCTGCGCGAGACTGTTGCCCTGCACGATGTCGAGATTCTCTTTAAGCCCGAGCCGCGCTGCACGCGAATGCACCTGCGCAAGGCTCTCTTCACCTGTGACATAGACACCGGGCGCATGCCGCAGCACTTCGAGCAAGAGGGTTGATTTGCCGATGCCTGGCTCGCCCCCAATCAGAATCACAGCGCCCGCCATGACACCGCCGCCCAAGATCTGGTCGAATTGCTTGAGGCCCGTTTTCACGAGCGGCTCTGCGGTTACCGTTGAGGTAATGAGCTTTGCGCCCTCTGCAGGCCCCGCAGAGGCACCTGCGGGCCCCTCAACGAAGCGGTTCTCGCTCAGGCTGTTCCAGGCCTTGCACGAAGGGCACTGCCCATACCATTTCGCAAACGAATCACCGCACTCAGTGCAGAGGTATGAGACTTTGTCTTTTTTGGGTTTTTGCATAAATGCCTAAAACAAAAAAGCCCACGCAAGCGTGGGCCTTTTCGTCTTGTATCGGCCTGCTCTACTTTACGTAGTTCAGAGCCGCTGTTTTTTCTGCGACGTCCCACACCATGGTAGAGATCATCAGAATCACAAACGGAATCGAAAGCGCTGCGAAGAAAACAATGAGTTTTTCTTCCCATTTAAGGTGCATGAAATACAGCGCCACAAGGCCGGCTTTGATCGAAGCGATAAACATAGCAATAGAAATGTTAACCGCAACTGAACCAAAGTCAACTTTGGCGATTTTCACCGTGACGACAGTGAGAATGATAAGGCCCACGAAAGTGAGCGTGAGCTCTTTCATGTGCGAGTGAGGTGCGTGACCGGTTTCTGAGTGTCCCATGTTATCTCCTTATGCGACCAGATAGAGCAGCGGAAACAGGTAGATCCAGATGAGGTCGACAAGGTGCCAATAAAGGCCTGAAACCTCAACGGGAGTGTACCAGCCGGGGTGAAATTCACCCTTGATGCCTTTGTACATAACCCAACCGAGCAGAGTAAGCCCGATGATAATGTGCAGACCGTGAATACCGGTCATGATGAAATACAGAAAGAAGAACATGCTGGCAAAAGCCGGCTTTGATTTGTCGGTGCTGCCGATGTTTGCAAGGTTGAAAGGTACAACTTTGCATTTTTCGACCATGATATCTTCGCCGTGGTGCTTATCAAACGTGTCTTCGCACTTGTTTTCAGCCTTCAGCGCCTGGTAAAGCTCTGGCGCGATAGCCGCTTTTGCGAGCTCAACTTCGTGCACTTTGTGGCCATATTCGAATTTCTTGTTAATCAAGAAGCCGACACCGCAGGCGATGGTAATGCCGAACAGAATCAGCATCAGGCGGTTATTGCCGCGCTTCACCGCTTCAATGCCCCAGGCAACGGTAAACGAACTGAAGAGCAGAATCACGGTGTTGGCAGCGCCAAACGCAACGCTCAGCTCTTTTGCCGATGCGTGAAACGCTTCGCCGTCGCGGTAATATGCTATCGCATAAGCCGTGAACAGAATCGCAAAAAGCAGAATTTCAGTGGCAAGAAAGAGCCACATGCCGAAACGCGACATCGAATAGACGAGCGGGGCGGGGTTGCCCCACAGGCTGCCGTCGCGTACTGTACGGCCTTCGTAGGTTGTGTAACCTGCTTGATTTGAGCTCATTAGTGCTCTCCCTTCTTAGCCGAATATTTTGTCGGCTCGCCGTCACGGCCATATTCATATGGCCACTCGGTGATAGTTGGTATTTCGTGAAAGTTGTGCTCAGGCATCGGTGAAGAGATTTTCCACTCGAGCGTGTTGGCGTTCCATGGGTTATCTCCGCATGGTTTGCCTTTGAAGCTCGAAATAATGATGTTCATGATCGCGGTAAAGTAACCCACACCAAGTATGTAAGCACCGACAGTTGAAAGCATGTGGTACGTCTGGAACATCGGCTCGTAGTCATAATAACGGCGCGGCATGCCCTGAGTACCCATGAGAAACTGCGGTATAAATGTCAGATTGAAGCCAATAAAGACGAGCAAAAAGCTCGATACGCCCATCTTCTCGTTGTACATGCGGCCCGAAATCTTCGGCATCCAGTAATAGAGCGCGGCCATGAGCGAGATGACCGTGCCACCCTGAATTGTATAGTGAAAGTGCGCGATCACGAAATACGTATCGTGATAGCTTACATCGACCGCAGGTGCAGCAAGCGGCAGACCCGTCAGACCGCCGATAGCAAACAGAAACACGAATGCCAGAGCGTACAGCATCGGGGTTTTGAGGTCTATCTGCCCGCCGTAGAGCGTGGTGATCCAGTTAAAGACCTTGATCGCCGTCGGTATCGCGACGAGATAAGTCAGAAACGAGAAGAAGATTGCCACCGAAGACGAGAGTGTGCTCACGAAAAGGTGGTGAGCCCAGACGATGAAGCTCACACCCGCAATCGCGAGTGATGAGTAGGCAATCGCTTTGTAGCCGAAGATCGGCTTGCGTGAGAATACTGGCAGAATTTCTGAAACCACACCCATCGCTGGCAGAATCATGATATAAACGACCGGGTGCGAATAGAACCAGAAGAAGTGCTGAAAGAGCACCGGGTCGCCGCCGAGTGCCGGGTCAAAGAAGCCGATACCAAAGAAGCGCTCAGCGATCAGCAGAAACAGCGTGATACCAATCACGGGAGTCGCGAGAACCTGAATGAGTGAAGTCGAGTAAATCGCCCAGCAGAAGAGCGGCATGCGCGTCCAGGTCATGCCGGGTGCACGCATCTTGTGAATCGTGACGACAAAGTTCAAACCTGTCAGAATCGATGAAAAACCGAGTGTGAACGCGCCCAGCGTCATGGTGATAACACTGGTGCCTGACTTCGCACTGTAAGGTGTGTAGAATGTCCAGCCGGTGTCTGCGGGGCCACCGAACCAGTTGAATGGGTCGACGAGGCCTACGAGAATTGTCGCGATACCGAAGAGATAGACCTGATAGCTGAATCTGTTCAAAATCGGAAAAGCCACATCGCGCGCGCCAATCATGATTGGCATGAAGATGTTACCAAACGAAGCGACGATACCGGGCACGATGAACACGAAGATCATCATCGAACCGTGCAGCGTAAAGAGCACGTTGTACGTCTTTTCGTCGACGAATGTCTTACCCGGAAACATCAGCTCGGTTCTGAGCAGCAGCGCGAAAACGCCGCCGACTAAGAACGCGCCGAGGCCGGTGTAAAGATACAGAAGGCCGATGCGTTTGTGGTCTACGCTCGAGAGCCATGACATGATACCTTTCTTGCTGAGAAAGTTCTCATGGTGATCGCCGTGTGCGTGATCTGCAGAGTGTGCTATAGATGACATCGTTCTCCCCTTTTTATTTCAATGACTTAATGAAAGCAACGAGGTATTTCACGTCACCTTCTTCAACGCCCATGTTAGGCATTGGCGCAAAACCTTTGACCACTTTGGCCGCAGGTTTCAGCATCGACTCTTTCAGGTAGGCGTCGTCGACCTTGATTTTACCGGTAGTGAGAACCTCTTCTTTGCCGTAGAGGCCTTTGAAAGACGGCGCTGCGCCGCCGGCTGCGCCCGAGACGTTGTGGCAGGCGAGGCAACCTTTCGCTCCATAGAGTTCTTTACCCTTCGCGATGAGCGCGGTTTCGTCAACTGGCCCGCCTGCGGCGTCTTGATCAAGTTCTTTCTGCAGCAGGGCAAGCTTGTCATTTTTCCATTTGTCGAAGTCGGCGGGTTCCATGACCTGAATGATGCCGAGCATACCTGAGTGTTTGTCGCCGCAATATTCGTTGCAGGTAATCACGAATTCGCCGACCGTTGTGGGTTCAAACCACAGGCGCGAAGTTAAGCCAGGTACAACGTCTTGTTTTACATAAAATGACGGAATCGTGAAGCTGTGAATAACGTCTGTTGAAGTCATCTGCATCACGTACTTGCGGCCTTTTGCCACGACAAAGCGGGTTTGGGTTTTTTGCGCTTCGTCTTGCAGCAT
>JAKQXK010000480.1 GCA_029561505.1 Spirochaetota bacterium
ACCTGCCGCGCTTCGAACGACGTCATGAACTCAGGGTCTTCGTATGCCTTAAACAGCGCGCGCTTTTTGGTCATTATCTTTATTGTCGGCTGTTTCTGCGGCGCCCTGAACGCTTCAACCCGACCACCAACATCGGGCCAAAGGTGGCGGCCGCTGAAGGGTGATATCGATGTGTTGTTGCTGCGCAATCAGCCGAACCACGTTATCGAGGGCATCGGCGCTGCGGGCATGCTCTTGGGCGAAACCGAGGTGGAGCTCAGAGCGAAATACGGTGAACCCGCATACCGCGATCTCGCGAGCCCCGAAACGCTGGTTTATACACAAGAGACATTTAACGGCGCTTTTGTGCTGCGCAATGGCCGCATTACGGAAATTCGGCTCGAGGTCGAAAAACACAAGTCACCCTCGCTGAACTTTTTTACTCCTCATGGTCTGCACGAAACTGATCTCAAGGGCAAAACTGCAACAGAAGCTTTTGCCTATCTGGCGCGGCTTTACAAAACCCGCAGGTTAAGGCAGGTCGGCGAAACTGTCGACGTCTATGGCCGCGGCATTAGGTTTCACTTTCGCGGACGCGCGGTGATTCGTGTCGAAGTTTATGTGCCGGCAGACTATTTCAAAGATGAATAACCCGGCCGTCTTGCGGGTCGCGCTCAATCGCCGAAAATAGTTGCCGATGCAATGATTGCAGTGTAAACTATTGAAAGGGCAATAAATGGCGACCAAACACCAGGGCAATGCCGGCGAAATCAGGGCGCTTGATCTGTTTATCAAACTGATGCGCACGCACGATGCATTGATGGTGCATTTGCGCACGATTATTGGCAATTTTGGGCTACAGCCCAGCCATTTCGGCATTCTCGAAACCCTGTACCATCTGGGGCCGATGCGACAGCACGAGCTTGCGGCAAAACTATTTCAGACGCCGGGCAACATCACACGCATTCTCGATAAGCTTCAAGAAGAGAACCTGATAGAACGGCTCGACGAGGCCGAAGACCGGCGCTGCTTTCGCATCGCACTGACGCGAGCAGGCGAGGCGCGCATCGGCAAGGTGTTTCCGCAATTCGCCGCCGCGATGCACGAGCTCTTCAAGGGGCTCTCGGCCGAAGAACAGAAGCAGCTCAATGAGCTCTTGCGAAAAACCGGCAAGGGCCTTGCGTATTCATTAAAAAATGAATAAAAGAGGAGATTAAAATGAATTCAATTATTGAAAGCGTAAGCAAAAGTGGCAAATACATATTTTGCATTCCATTGATTATGTTTGGCATTAGCCATCTGACAAAAGCTGACACAATGGCTGGCATGGTGCCGGTACCCGGCGGAGTTTTCTGGGTTTATTTCACCGGCGTTGCAATGCTCGCGGCAGCCGTGGCGATCATCACCAACGCGAAGGGTCTGGGCTCATTGGCAGCATTTCTGACGGGTGTGCTGATTCTCATCTACGTATTGGCAATTCACCTGCCAGGTGTTATCAACGCAAAAGATGAAATGAGCCGCATGATGCCGATGCTCGCAACGCTCAAAGATCTGGGAATGGTCGGCGGCGCCTGGGCAATCGCGCGCCTCATGAAGGCATAAGATGGCAGCGCACATCGCTGCAAAGCAACCGATTCAGGTAGAGCTCGAAGCAGGCAAAAACTACTTCTGGTGCACCTGCGGCCATTCTAAAACGCAGCCTTTCTGCGACGGCTCGCACAGCGCCGTGAACAAGGCACTGCCCGAAGGCGAGAGCAAGTTTGCTCCCCTGAAATTCGCCCCTGAAAAATCAGGAGCGCAATGGCTTTGCCAGTGCAAACAAACCGGCAATGCCCCGTTTTGCGACGGTTCGCACAAAAAGCTGTAAATGAATTGCGGGGGCTTTTGCCCCCGCCCACTATCTTCGTCTTGTCGCTCTGACACAACCTCAGGTTACCGGCCTATACCAGTTGAGCCGCCTGATTACATTGCCGCTGCCCTGTGATGAAAGAACAAATAAACGAAATCTACCTGCAGCCTGGTGAATATTTCTGGGGGGGTGAGCGCAACCGGGTCAAGACGTTACTCGGTTCATGCGTCGCGATCTGCATTTGGCACCCCACACTCAAAATCGGCGGCATGAGCCATTGCCTGTTGCCGACCAGAGGACATGGAAGTCCGAGGGTCGGCGAGCGCACGGAACCTGAACTCAGTGGTAAATATGTCGACGAGTGCCTTGAAATATTCTTTCGTGAAATGGCGCGCGCGGGCACGCGCAAGCAGGACTATGTCGTGAAGGTTTTCGGCGGCGGCAATATGTTCGAACTCAAAGACCCCTCGGGCGCGACCGTCGGTGAGCGCAACATCGAGATGCTGCAGATTGTGCTTGCGCGCGAGTCGATAGCAATCGCTGCGCAGCACATGGGTGGCAAGGGGCACCGCAATGTCGTCTTTGAATTATGGAACGGTGACTGCTGGGTGAAACACGCAGATATGGCATCCATTACGGGTCGTGAAAAATCGCCGGCAACATGATAACCAGGCAGAACCGCCTTGTGGCAATCGGTGCTTCTGCGGGTGGACCGCAGGCGATTGAAACGGTGCTGCGCAGTTTGCCCGCCGACTGCCCGCCGATTCTGATTACGCAGCACATGCCCGAAGTTTTTACGCGCGCGTTCGCCCGTCGACTCGATGGCATCACGGCGATGCACGTAAAAGAAGCAGACGCGACTGAAATTTTACAGCCGGGTACGGTTTACATCGCGCCCGGCGACAGGCATCTGAAAGTCAGGCGCATC